>JBLMXT010000214.1:0-5303 GCA_050257915.1 Deltaproteobacteria bacterium | reverse complement strand
ACGACGTGCTGGGCCAGATCGGCCGCGAGTACGACGACCGCATCGCCTCCACCGTGCAGCACAAGCACACCCTCGAGATCCTGTGGGGCGCCCACGACAGCGTCCCCGAGCTCATCCGCCGCCGTCTGGACGGCATCAAGGTCGCCACCCACCCCGCTTGTCACTACTGCAAGGTCTTCCCCGACGAGACGCTCGGCGACAACGAGAACTTCATGGTGCCGGAGGAGATGCTGATCCCCGCCGGCGTCGTGTGCACCGGCGCCTACAACGAGAAGCAGACGCACTGCGGGGCCGGCTTCCGCAACCGCTTCGTCAACCCGTCCATCTCCGTCGCGGTGACGCAGAAGAAGCTCCACCGGCTGCACGAGGAGAACGTCGACGTCCTCGTCCACATGTGCCCCAACTGCCACATCCAGTTCGACCGCTACAGCGAGATCATCTCCGAGAGCACCGGCGAGGAGTTCCCCTTCGTGCACCTGCACGTCCAGCAGCTCTTGGCGCTGGCGCTCGGCGCCGACCCCGAGAAGGTGGTCGGCGTGCAGACGCACTCTCAGGACGTCGAGCCGTTCCTCGAGCGCATCGGCGCGCGCACGAAGGAGGCCGTCGGATGAGGGCCGGGGTCTTTCTCTGCGAGTGCGGCGGCAACATCAGCGGCGTGGTGAACCTCGAGCCGCTGGCCGAGCACGCCAAGTCCCTCGACGGCGTGGTCGAGGTCAACGTGAACCAGTTCATGTGCGGCACCGAAGGCCGGATCATGATCGAGAAGGCCGTGGAAGAGCGCGGCCTGGATCACTTCGTCATCGCCTCCTGCTCGCCGCGTTTCCAGGGCCCCACGTTCGAGCGCATCGCGCGCGAGCTCAAGCTGGGCGAGAACGCCGTGGCCTTCGGCAACATCCGCGAGGGCTGCTCCTACGTGCACGCGCAGGAGCCCGAGCGCGCGCAGGTGAAGGCGAGGAAGATCGTCCAGGGCGCCGTCGCACGCCTGCAGCACATGAGCGACCTGACTCGCCAGCGGACGTTCCTCAACCGCTCGGTGCTGGTGGTCGGCGGCGGCATCGCCGGCATCTCCGCCGCAGAGGAGCTCGCCGCCTCGGGCATCGAGGTCCATCTCGTCGAGCGCCAGCAGAGCATCGGCGGCTACATGTCCCGGCTCAGCAAGACCTTCCCGACCGAGGACTGCGCGATGTGCAGCCTCGCGCCCCGGCTGACCGGCGCCGCCACCAACAGCCGCATCCACATCCACGCGCTGTCGGACGTCACCTCCGTCACCGGACCACCCGGCGAGTTCAACGTGACCGTGCGGCATCGGGCCCGCTACGTGAACGAGAAGTGCGTCGGCTGCGGTGAGTGCGCCGCCGTGTGCCCGGTGACGTATCCCAACGAGTTCGACTTCGGCGTCAGCGAACGGACGGCGATCTCGCGGCCGTTCGCCAACGCCGTCCCGGCGACGTTCGCCGTCGACCGCAAGGGCTGGAGCCCGTGCAAGACCGCCTGCCCCGTCCACACGTCCGCTCACGGGTACGTCGCGCTGGTCGCCAAGGGCCGCTACGAGGAGGCCTACCGGGTCGCCAGCGAGCCGAACCCCTTCCCGAGCGTCTGCGGCCGCATCTGCACGCACGTGTGCGAGACCGCGTGCACGCGCGGCAAGGTGGAGGACCCCATCGCCATCGCCGGCATCAAGCGGTTCGTGGCCGACAACGGCGCGCCGGCGGAGCTGCCCGCGCCGCTGCCGGTGTTCTACGACGAGCCCATCGCCGTCGTGGGCGGCGGCCCCGCAGGCCTCACCGCCGCCCGCGAGCTCGCGCAGTTCGGCTACAAGGCGACCGTGTTCGAGGCTCTCCCGGTCGCCGGCGGCATGCTGCGCGTCGGCATCCCCGAGTACCGCCTGCCGCGCCCGGCGCTGCAGGGTGAGATCGACCGCATCACCGCCCTCGGCGTCGAGCTCAAGACCGGCGTGCGCTGTGGCACGGACTTCACCGTCGACTCTCTGTTCGCCGACGGCTACAAGGCCGTGTTCCTGGCCACCGGCCTGCACCAGAGCAAGGACCTGCCGATCGACGGCCTCGACCAGCAGGGCGTCGTGCGCGCCGTGGAGTTCCTGCGCGCGCAGGCGCTCGGCGAGAGCCCGGCCACCGGCGAGCGCGTGGTCGTGGTCGGCGGCGGCGACGTCGCCTACGACGCCGGCCGCACCGCCTTCCGCTGCGGCGCCCACCACGTCACCCTCGCCTGCATCGAGGACGAGCGCACGGCGCCCGCCTCGTCCGAGGAGATCGAGGAGGGCAAGGAGGAGCAGGTCCACGTCGAGTACTCGCTCGTCCCCGTCGAGATCCTCGGCACGGGCGGCGTCGCCACCGGCGTGAAGTTCCAGCGCTGCACCCTGGGCGAGCCCAACGAGCGCGGCTGGCGCCCGCCGGTCCCCGTGGAGGGCGAGTTCGTCGAGCTCGAGGCCGACACGGTGATCTTCGCCGTCGGCCAGGCGATCGTGGGCGACTTCCTCGCCGGCGCCGACGACGTCGCCGTCGAGCGTGGCCAGATCCGGGTCGACACCGACACCATGATGACCGGCCGCACCGGCGTCTTCGCCGGCGGCGACGCGGCCGCGATGGGCCCCTGGACGGCGATCGAGGCGATCGCCGCCGGCCGTCGCGGCGCCCGCGCCATCCACAACTTCCTGCGCGGCGAGCAGCTCGTCCCGGTGTGGGACTCCGAGGCCGACAAGGTGAAGATCCCGCACACCGAGCTCGAGCCGCTCGAACCACAGGCGCGCCGCATCATGAAGACGCTGGACGGCGTCGCACGCCGCACGACGTGGGAGGAAGTCCGCCTCGGCTTCAGCGAGGAGGACGTCCGCGCCGAGGCGGAGCGCTGCCTGGACTGCGCCGTGTGCTCCGACTGCAAGTCGTGCATCACGGCGTGCCCCGCCGACGCCATCGACTTCGACCAGAAGCCCTGGGACGAGGACCTCACCGTCGGCGCGATCATCCTGGCCACCGGCCATCAGGAGTTCGACGCCACGCGCAAGCTCCCGCTCGGGTACGGCCGCTTCAAGAACGTGCTCACGCAGAGCCAGCTCGCCCGGCTCCTGTCGGCCTCCGGGCCGACCGCGGGCGAGCTCAAACGCCCGTCCGACGGCGAGACGCCCAAGCGCATCTTCATGCTCCAGTGCGTCGGCTCCCGCGACTGCACCAGCAGCGGCAACGAGCACTGCTCGGCGATCTGCTGTCTGTTCGCCACGCTGCACAGCTCGCTGATCAAGCAGCACTACCCGGACGCGGAGGTCACCATCGGCTACACGGACATGCGCACGCCGGGCAAAGCGCACGAGGAGTACTACCGCCTCGTGCAGGAGCGCGGCGTGCGCTACGTGCGCGGCCGCGTCGGCGAGATCCTCGAGGAGCTCGACGGCACCCTCACGGTGCGCATGGAGAACACCATGACCGGCGCCAAGAGCGAGGAGCCCTACGACCTCGTCGTGCTCTCCGCCGGCCTGGAGGGCTCGCAGGGCACCCAGGACATCGCCCGCGTCGCCGGCGTGCAGACCGCGGCCGCCGGCTTCATCCGCGAGTTCCACCCCAAGCTGGCTCCCGTCGACACGCAGCGGACCGGCATGTTCCTGTGCGGCACCGCTCAGGGTCCCAAGACGATCCCCGAGTCAATCGCCCAGGCGAAGGCCGCCGCGGCCCGTGCCATCAGCATGCTGAGCACGGGCTTCGCGATGACTCCCGCCCAGGTCGCCTCGAGCGACGTGGATGTGTGCGTCGCCTGCGGCGTCTGCGAGACCGCCTGCCCGCAGACGGCGATCACCATCACGGTCGGGGCCGACGCGCACTCGTTCGTCGACCCCAACATCTGCCGCGGCTGCGGCATCTGCGCCGCCGAGTGTCCCACCGGGGCGATGCAGCTCGGCGGCTTCAGCGACGCCGAGGTGCTGGCGGAGGCGACGGTCTGATGACGGCGTCCGCGACGCCTGCCGGCGCCACGAGCGCCGACCGCACCATCGTCGCCTTCTGCTGCCGCGAGTGCGCCTACGCGGCGGCCGACGCGAGCGCCAACGCGCGCACGCCGCTGCCGCCGACGGTGCGCCTGGTGCTCATGCCGTGCACCGGCCGCGTCAGCCCACTGCACCTGCTGAGCGCGCTGGCCGAAGGCGCCGACGGCGTCATGGTCGCCGGCTGCCTTCTCGGCCAGTGCCACTACCGCGAGGGCAACTTCAACGCCGTCGACAGGGTGGCGTTCGTGCAGCGCCTGCTCAAGAGCGTAGGCGTCGAGCCCGACCGCTGCCGCATGTTCACGATGAGCGCCGGCGAGCCGCCCAAGTTCGTGGCCGCCGTCCGCGAGATGGACCGCGTCATCAGCGGCTTGCCGCCCCTGCCGCGGTCCGGCGTCGGCGAGAGCCGGACGCCGCGCCACGGGGCCGGCGCAGCGTCCGGCGCCGCGCCTGCCCAGGACCTGCTCGGCGCGACGAGGGGGGCTGCCTGATGCCGCTCACCCACCGCGGCCGCGAGATCCTGGACCGCGTGCCCGGCGGCTCGCTGCAAAGCACCGTCGGCGTCGGCTGCGAGATCGTCCGGCACGAAGAGCTGTGCGTCGGCTGCGGCACCTGCGCCAGGAACTGCCCCAGCGGCGCCTCCGCGCGCGGCGACTTCTTCGACGTGAACCAGCTCCTGGACGCGCCCGAGGGCAGCCGTCGCGGCGAACTCGGCGCGGCGCTGCGCCGGCTCATGCGGCACGAGCCCGACGGCCCCGTCGAGGTGCCGGAACGCGTCACCGTCTACCGCACCATCGTCTACGACGACGCCAAGTGTCTCGGCTGCGGCACCTGCGCTCGCGGGTGCCCGGCCGACGCGATCGAGGCGCGGCCGCCGAAGGCGGACGCCGCGCCGATCCAGCCCGGCACGACCGAGCGGGTGTCCGCATGAACAGCCGCCGAAGGCACGCTGTCGAGCGGGGCGCCGAAGGGACACCGCTCACCTCCTCGAACGACAACGGCGTCGCCACGGCCGAGCGCCCGCTGGTGCTCCTGTGCGAGTGCGCCGGTACGCTCACGAACATCGACTTCGACCGGCTCGAGCAGCACGCCGGCCTGCACGCCGACGTCCTCCGCGGCACCCACTGGTGCAGCCGCGTCGGCCAGGCGCAGATGCTCGAGCTGATGGAAGCCGGCGAAGGGCGACAGCTCGTCTTCGCCGGCTGCTCCGCCGACTTCGCCGCGCGCCGCTTCCAGAAGCTCCTGGCGCGCGGCCTCCAGCTCGAGATCGCCGACATCCGCGAGGGCTGCAGCTGGGTGCACGGCGACGACGTCG
>JBLMXT010000213.1:0-2883 GCA_050257915.1 Deltaproteobacteria bacterium | reverse complement strand
GCCCCCCCACGGGTGGCCCCCCGCCCCGCGCCGTCCGGGGGGGGGGCGGGGGGATGCCCTTTCGCATCCGCCGGCCCTCCGCTCCCGGTCCCGGCCGCTGCCTGGGGCCGGTGGCGGTCCTCCGCGGCTACCTCGCCGGCGTCACGCGGCCTTCGCCAGGTTCTCGTTGACGAAGTCCCAGTTGACGAGCTTGTCGAAGAACGTCTGCACGTACACCGGGCGCAGGTTCTGGTAGTCGAGGTAGTAGGCGTGCTCCCAAACGTCGACGACGAGCAGCGGCGTGACGCCCGGGGCCGCCGGCATCTCGGCGTTCGGCGTGCTCACGATCTTGACCTCGCCGTTGTCGGCGACGAGCCAGGCCCAGCCGGACCCGAAGCGGCCCACGGCCGCGGCCTTGAAGTCCTCGACGAACTTCTCGTAGCCGCCGAGCGCCTCGATCTTCTCTGCGATGGGGCCCGCCGGCGCGCCACCGCCGCCCGGCTTCATGCAGCTCCAGAAGAAGGTGTGGTTCCAGACCTGCGCCGCGTTGTTGAACACGGGCTGCTTGTCCGGCTTGCCGGCCACGGCCATGATCACGTCCTCGAGGCTCTTGCCCTCGAGGTCGGTGCCGGCCACCAGCTTGTTGAGCGTGTCGACGTAGGTCTTGTGGTGCTTGCCGTAGTGGAAGCTGATCGTGCGCGCGGAGTAGTGGGGCTCCAGCGCATCTTCCGCGTACGGGAGCGGCGGCAGTTCGAACGCCATCGTTCCTCCTGTGGTCGAGTGGACGTTTGCTTGACGCTTGCGGCCCCGCGGGGCCGGGTGGTGGCCGTCGGGTCAGACGTCGACTGCGATGACGCCGTCCTGCACGCGCACCTCGTACGTGTGCAGGTCGTGCACCCTGGTCTTCCATTCGAGACGCTTCTGCAGCTTGAACCAGCGCTTGACCGGCTCGGGGATGTCCTCCTCCGGGCCCATGTCGTGGTCGATGGGCCAGCTGAGGTTCTTGCCGCTGCGGATGTCGAACTGAGCGTCGTGATGCGGGCAGGTGATGATCCACCCCTCAAGGGCGCCCTCGTTGAGTGGCGCGTTCTCGTGCCCGCAGCGGCGGCTCACCGCGTAGTACGAGCCGTCGTACTCGCAGAGGCAGATCTCGCGCTCGGGCTCGCCGGCGCGCACGTACTTCATGCCGCCGGCGACGAAGTCGTCGAGCTTCGCTACGTCGTGCCACATGGTCAGACCTCGTCCGGAGGGAACTGGGGCAGGCTGTCCGGGTCGGTGACGTCCAGATGGACGAAGAGGCCGCACCAGCAGCGCTTCATCGCGTCGAAGTGGGCGCGGTGGAACGGGATGCAGGGACAGCAGACCTGCATGTCCTCGGCGCGCACCCCGGTGCGCCCCTGGCAGGGGCAGAACGGCGCGCCGAGGTCCTGCTCCGTCTTGGCCTCGGCCTCGAGCAGTTCGTCCACGAGCTCCTCGTCGGGCGAGAACTTGTAGCCCAGCGGCTGGACCACGCGGTCGAACAGGTAGCGCAGCGACTCCTTGCGGGCTTCCAGGCTCATGCTCCTCCTCCCCAGCCCTTGAGGTGCTCCAGGAACTTGTCGGGGCTGTACCCGACGATGACCTCGCCGTTGATGACGACCACGGGGAACCGGCGGCCGCCGCTGAGCTCGTAGGCCTTGTCGGCGACGGCGTCCTGCTCGTCGTCCGGCAGCTTGTCGACGTCGACGAAGTCGTAGGCGATCTGGCTGTCCTCGAACCACTTCTTGGTCTTGCGGCACCAGGGGCAGGTGCTGAGCGCGTAGACGTACACCTCGTCGACCATCACGCGCCGCCTACCTCGACGTGGACCTTGCCGTCCTCCACCTTGACGGGGAAGGTCTCGAGCGCCAGTTCGGGCGCGTCGAGGAACACGCCCGTACGCACGTCGAAGCGCCAGTCGTGGCACGGGCACGTGAGGATGGGCCCCTCGAGCTCGCCGCCCTCGAGCGGGCAGGCCATGTGCGCGCACTTGTTGCGCACCGCGAACAGGTCGCCGTCGATGCGCGCCAGGAGCACCCCGAGGCCTTTGGGAAAGACGGCGACGTAGGCGCCGTCACGGACTTTTGCGTCGTCGATGGTCGGGACCCAGGAAGGTCCTGTCACGGCTCACCCCTTCGCTCCGCCTGCACAGTCGTCGTAGGCGACCCGTGGGGCGGGGCCTGTCTCGCCGGCGCCGGGCCGGAGGGCGGCGCCCGCCGCGTCACGGGTCGAGTGGCAAAGGTACCCGCACGCGCGGCGGCACAAACTGTCGACACCCACCGTCACCAGCGCTCGCTGTGGATGCGGCCCGCGTCGTAGCGGTCGGAGGGCTCCTTGCGCTGCGCCGGCCAGCCGAACGGGACGATGGCGAAGGGCACGACGCGATCGGGGATGCCGAGCAGCTCGCGCAGCGCGGCCTCGCGCTCGGGCAGCGGGTGGATGCCGAGCCACACGGCCCCCAGGCCGAGCAGCTCGGCCTCGATCAGCAGGTTCTCGGTGCAGGCCGAGCAGTCCTGGCTCCAGAGCACGGCCCACTTGGCGTCACCCGGGTCGCCGCACACCAGGATCGCGACCTGCGCGTCGGGCAGCATCTTGCCGTAGGGATGCATGTCGGCGATGGCCTGCAGCATCGCGCGGTCACGGATGACCACGAACCGCCAGGGCTGCTGATTGCCCGCGGACGGCGCGGCCATGGCGGCGCGGAGCAGCCGCTCGACGACGTCGTCGTCCACGGGCTGGTCGGTGTACTTGCGGATGCTGCGCCGGCTGAGGACCGGGTCGTCCATGCTCACCTCGGGTGTCGCGACAACCTGCGCGGCGAGCGTACAGACCCGGCGGCCGGGCTGGCAAACGGCGCATCCGCCGGCGGCGTGGAGGCGGGGACGG
>JBLMXT010000212.1:0-3983 GCA_050257915.1 Deltaproteobacteria bacterium | reverse complement strand
GCGCACCCGCCGCGCCATCGACGGGAAGCGTTCGTCGAGGTTGGCGATGCACTTGTCGTTGTAGAGGATGTTGGGGGTGCCCCTCATATCCTCGTCGGTGTTGGCGATCACCATGCCGTGGATATCGCCCGTGCCGTGCGAGGTGTTCATCGGCCCCTCGCAGTACATCACGCCGTAGTACTGCGCGGTGCCGCCCCACGAGAGCGTGCTGCCACCGAGGACCAGGAGGATGCCCGGCATGTCCTCGCTGTTGAGATTGGTGTTGCCCTGGATCTTGAGTTCGGTCACGCTCGGCGGCTCGATCACCGTGAGGCCGCTCACACCCCCCGTGGGGCTCCAGACGGCGTTCGCGGGGCTCGCCTCAGCGGCGGCCAGCGAGGTGAAGTACCGGCCGTTGGTCTGCGCCGTCAAGGTGAGCGAGTCGACGAGGGTCTGGGGGAAGACCTGGTCCAGCGGGATGATGTCGTCCCCTGTGGCCTGAGCGATGCCGCCGGCCGACACATCGGTCTCCTCGATCGTGCCGCCCACGTGGATGGTCGTGGTGATGCCGGTGGGCGGCGGAACCTCGACCTTGATCTTGGGGTTGTTGCCGCCGCCGTTGCTGTACAGGTCGTTACCCGCCCACAGCGGGATGCCGCGCGGCAGCGCCATCTTGAAGTAGCTGCGCTCGACCTGGCTGATCACCCTTGTCGCGCGCGACCCTACGCTTGCCTGGGAGACCATCCACAGGATGCCGTCATCGTTCGCATCCCAGTCCACGTCGGTGTCGATCGTGTCCTGGTTGTCGTACCACGTGACGCTGATGAACTCGCCGCTCGACGGATCCGGGAACTCGCCGGCCGGGAAGCGCGCCTGGAAGCCGGCTTCGTCGAAGTCCGGGACGCTGGTCGACGAGAGCGGCCACTGACTGCTGAGAAGGGCCATACCGGCGTCGAGGCCGGCCTCGCAGACCGTGAACGACTTGACGTGCTGTCGCGTGTCCGCCGTGTTGCCCTGTACGTTCGCGAGGAACCCGACGAGCGTCGCCGCGGAGATGGCGAGGGCGGCGACCACGCCGATGATGAGGACGAGGCCGGCACCACTCTGCGACGTCCGATCTCGACGCCTCTCTCCAGTCATCACGATCACCACTCACCTCCACCGCGGAGCGTGCCCAGCCGCTCCAGCGCTCATCTCGTGTTGCGCAACTGCGCCGTCGTGCGCACGTGCCAGTACACCGGCGACTTGCCGGGGTTCGCGTCGACCAGCAGGTTGAACTCGACCGCCCTGATCTGGCCCCTGTCTTCGATGCCGCGGACGTCGTGGTCATTGACCACCAGGTTGCCGTTGTCACCGTAGTAGATGTACGTGAACAGTGCGGTCGGGCTCGACGTGCTCGGAGTGCTCAGGTTGACCACGTTCTCGACCAGGAGCTGCGCGCCCTCCCCGGCTTCTCGTGCGCCGAGCGGGGCCTCCAGGGAGAGATTGACGTTCTCGATCCCGCTCGTGCCGTTGGCGTCGCGGAACCGCCAAAGCTCCCCGTCGCCATACAAGCGGTACATGACCAGCCGGGGCGGCGTGTCAGGGGCGTCATTGCCGGTCTTGTTGAACGTGGTGTAGAAGACGATGTAGTACGGACGCGCCCGCACGATGGAGGCCTCGGTCACGTTCTCCGGCGGCAGCTCTGCATCACGGACCTCGCGCTCCATCCGGTCCATCGCCTGACGGGCGAAGTCGCTCGTCTTCCCGCGCCTCACGGTGTTGGCGTACGACCCGGAGAGCGCCACCCAGCTCAGAATGATCATCGCGCTGATGACGAGGCTGATGGTCATCGCGACCAGGAGTTCGACCAGCGTCATGCCGCGCTGAGCGCCGCCACGATCGGCGCGCCTGCGTCTGCTCATCTCATGATGGTGAATGGTCATGTCGTCTCCCGCAGCATCACGGATAGGACGTGGTGCCATTGCCGGCACTCGCGTTGACGGCTTCGGTCTTGAGGAAGGTGCTCGGCCAGGTGGACGTGGCGGAGTAGTAGACGTTGTAGATGCCGCCGGGCACGCTCGTCCAGGTGACGGCCTTACCCTTCTTGACCCTCTCGCCCGAGGCCGGCCGCGTGGACAGCTCCGACCCGTCCGTCGCGTACCAGGTGAGGAAGGCGGCGTTCTGGACCCACACGTAGACGTCCGCGCCGCTGTTGTTGGTGACCGTGATGTCGCGGTAGACGATCGGTACGGTCGTCACCGGGCCGACCGTGGCGTTCGCGGATGCGTTGCCGACGAGGTCGACCGCCCGCACCCGGTAGTACCAGGTCGCGGACCAGCCCGCGGCGATGTCGTCGTAGAAGACGTCGCCGTAGGCGCTCTGCAGCACCGTCCAGGGGCCGGTGGCGCTGGAGCCGCGCTCGATCACGTAGCCCGACAGGCCCGACGGCGGGGTGCCGCCGTCGATCGAGGCCCCCCAGGTGAGATGGACCGTGGGCTGGCCGGGGTCGGCGGTGGCGGTGAGCAGCGTCGGCACGCTGGGAGCGACGGAGTCGCCGCTGACGTTGGGCGTCGCGGAGACCGCCTCCGACAGCAGCCCGGCGAGGCCCTTGTCGTCGACCGTCTTGACTTTGTAGTAGTAGGTGGTGTCGTTGGTGACGGAGAGGTCCTCATAGGACTCGGACGGCGCGTCGGCGAGCTTGGCGAAGGCGACGCCGTCGGTGGACCGCCAGACCTCGTAGTGGTCCACGTAGCCGGTGGACGGAGTATTCCACACGAGATTGACGACGCCGTCTCCGACCGATGAGACTGCCAGGCCGGTCGGCGGCGGCGGGGCGCCGTTGTAGTAGTTGAAGGCGATGCTCACCGGCATGCCCTGGGTGCGCGAGCCGAAGCCGGCCACCGCGACCGCCTGGAAGATGTAGACGCCGCTGGGCGCCGCTGAGTTGTCCCACTGGAACGTGTAGTGACCCTTTTCCGCGCCCGTGGAGCCCACGGGGACGGTCACCTTCTGCGAGACCATCGCGGTGCCGGCCATCGGGGTGATCGTGAACTCAACGTAGCCACGATCCTCCTCGGCCGCTTCCTGGTTCATGCTCAGGATGTCCTCTGACACGAGGTAGGCGTCGAGGACCACGGGCCCCGAGACGATGCTCCAACCGCCCGTCTCTTCGCGCAGGATGTTGTCCGGGCCGACTTCGAAGCGGGCGATCTGCGGGCCCGCATACTGCTTGGAGACCATGGTGCTGAGCACCACCGGCTTGACCGGCTTGGGATTGCCCGTCCACGCCACCGTGATCGTCACCTGCTTGTAGGATTCGGTTCCCTCGGTGGAGCCCTCCGGCAGGAGGTCGACCTGATACGTGACCGTGTAGTCGCGCGTCCCCCCGCCGCCGGTGGCCCAGGACACTGTGCTGCCGAACTGGGCGTTGGGGATGCTGTTGCTGGTCAGATCGTCCTGGTCGATGAGGTCGTAGTCGAGACCACGGATCTTCTCGAGCTTGTCCTGGGCGAGGCCGAGCGCGGCGTTGCGCTGCTGCTCACCGGAGGCGACCTGCTGCGCTCCGACAAAGACGGGCACCAGCGCTGCGAAGGCGATGCCTGCGATGATGATGGTGACCAGCAACTCCACGAAGCTGAAGCCGGCTTCGCGGTCGCGGGCCCGCCAGAAATGCCTGCTCATGTACCCTGCCTCCGGATAGCGGGTAGTCTCTTCATTCGCTGTATCGGCGGGGGCCGACGAAACGTGAGCGTTGACGCAAGCATCAGTCGCCCCGCTGGTCCTTAACGGTTCGCCTGCGCCGACCGTGAACCTGCGACCCCGCCTCCCACACGTGCATCGCCGCGAACGGAGAATGGTTCTGTGTTCTCGCGCGGCCACCCGAGGTGTTGCCGGAGTCGACGACACGTTGACGCCCTCCTGCCTAGAGCTTACTGAAGCGGCCGGCGAGGGCGGCGCGTCTCATCGCCAGTCTGTCCCACCAGGGGACGGCGCGGAAGGGAACGTTCGTCTACGCGGGGCGG
>JBLMXT010000211.1:0-3083 GCA_050257915.1 Deltaproteobacteria bacterium | reverse complement strand
GGTGTGCATCTACTCGCGCGACATCAACGCGGACCTCAACGACCAGTTCCGGCTCTCGATCGACGAGGGCCTGGCCGGCTGGGTCGTCCGGCACGACGAGGCGCAGCTGGTCAACGACATGGCGCACGACCCGCGCGGCGTCCACATCCCGGGCACCGGCGAGGATGTGCCGCAGGCAAGCATCGTCGTCCCGCTGCGGGTCCTGGGCAAGGTCACCGGCGTGTTGACCCTCGACCGTCTGGGCGGCCGGACCTTCGCCGACGACGACCTCGAGCCGGTCATGCTGTTCGCCAACCTGGCCGCCATCGCGATCCAGAACGCGCGCACGTACGAGGCGATGGAGCGCCAGGCCATCAGTGACGGGCTCACCGGGATCCACAACTACCGCCACTTCCAGGAGTCGCTGCACGCGGAGGTCAGCCGGGCCGAGCGGTACGGAGACCACTTCTGCCTGCTGATGATGGACCTCGACCACTTCAAGGCGGTCAACGACACGATCGGCCACCAGAAGGGCGACGATGTGCTGCGAGCCGTCGCGGGCGTGCTGCGCAGCTGCTCCCGCGAGTCAGACTACCTGGCCCGCTACGGCGGCGAGGAGTTCACCATGATCCTTCCGCGGACGACGCTCGACGAGGCCGAGACGCTCGCCGAGCGCATCCGCGCCTCCGTGGCCACGCTCGACCCGGGACACCCCGACCTGCACGTGACGATGTCCATCGGTGTCTCCGCCTTCCCGGAGTCGGCCAAGGACAGCGACGGGGTCCTGGGGGCCGCCGACGCCGCGCTGCTGCGCGCCAAGGCCGGCGGTCGCAACCGCGTCTGCCTGTATACGGACGCGATCGCGGACGCGACGGCGCAGCTCGAGGGCGACCTCGCCGCCCTGGGGCGCCGCTTCGCCGCCTTCATCGGGCTGAGCGAAGCGGAGGCGGCCGGCCTGGTCACCGCCCTTGCAGTCCACGAGACCGGCGCCGCCGTCCAGGACCAGGTGCAGGCGATCCTCGGCAGCGACCAGACCGGCGCCGCGGCGCCGAACGAAGTGCGGCAGAGCGCCGTGGAGGCGCTCGTCTACGGCAACGAGCGCTGGGACGGCGCCGGCTACCCCGAGGGGCGGCGCGGGGCGGAGATCCCTCGCGTGGCCCGCGCCTTCGCCGTCTGCCGGCGGTGGAATCCGGCCGGGCACAACGGCGACAGCGTCGCCGACCTGCGCGGCCGCGCGGCTCACGAGCTCGACCCGAAGATGGTCCAGCGCTTCGCGGCCATGCTCCGCGCCGAACAGGCCGTGCACAACTGACGCCGGCCCGGCTGCGCCGCGACTCCGTTACGACGCTCCTCGAATCTGCCATACTCATGGCATGG
Source organism: Deltaproteobacteria bacterium (assembly GCA_050257915.1). GTDB lineage: Bacteria > Actinomycetota > Thermoleophilia > UBA2241 > UBA2241 > CAIXSE01. Next base: position 1,727 of record JBLMXT010000211.1, on the reverse strand, counting down.
ACAACGTACGACCCCTCCGGCCCAAGAAGAAGCCCGCGGGCAAGCCGCGCACCCGCAGCCCCGTCCGCCGCCGCGTCGTCACCGGCATCATCGTCGCCATCGTCGTGCTGGTGCTCGCCTTCGGCAGCCGCCTCCTCGGCATCTACGTCGACTGGCTGTGGTTCGGCGAAGTCGGGTTCCGCGACGTGTTCTGGACGCGCATCTGGGCGCAACTGCTGCTGGGGCTGGCTGCGTTCGCCGTCTTCTTCGTCATCATCTGGGCGAACGTGGAGCTGGCGCGCCGGCTGGCGCCGGACTTCCGCGCCGACGTGGACGGCACGCTCCTCGAGCCGCGGAGCCCCGCCGTGCGCCGGTGGGTCGGTATCGGCGGGGCCGTCGTCTGCGCGATCGTCGCGTTCGTCGCCGGCGTGGCCGCGTCCGGCGCCTGGCAGCGGGTATTGCTGTTCCTCAACCAGGTCTCCTGGGGCGCGGAGGACGCGCAGTTCGGCCGCGACATCTCCTTCTACGTCTTCTCGGTCCCGTTCTGGCAAGCCGTGCTCTCGTTCGTCCTCGCGGCCCTGATCGCGTCGCTGGTGCTGGCCGCCATCGTGCACCTCATCATGGGCGGCATCGAGCTCAAGCAGAAGCCCGGCAGGCCGGCAGCGGACGCCGAGACGGGTCCCTCTCCGTTCGCCCGCGCGCAGCAGGCGGCGCCGCAGATCCCGCAGGTCGACATCAAGCTCGGCGGCCGTGCCGTGGCTCACCTCTCCGCCCTGCTCGCGGCGATCTTCGTCGTCGTCGGCATCGGTCAGTTGTTCAAGGCTTGGGACCTGCTGTACTCCACGGCAGGCGCCGTCTACGGAGCCGCGTACACGGACGTCGTGATCCGGCTGCCGATGACGCGCGTGACGATGGTGATCGCCTTCATCCTCGCCGCCGTCCTCGTCTGGAACGTCTGGCGGCGGCACCAGTGGTGGCCGCTCACCATCGCCGTCTGGGTCGTCGCCCTGATCGTGCTGCGCGGCGTCGTCCCGGCCGTCTACCAGTCGCTCATCGTCAACCCGAACCAGCTCAGCAAGGAGCGCGACTACATCGCCCGCAACCTCGAGGCGACGCGGATGGCCTACGACCTCGAGTCCATCGTGCAGCGGCCCCTGGACACCAAAGAGGCGCTCACTCCCCAGAAGCTGAGCGAGAACCAGCCCACCCTGCGCAATATCCGCCTCTGGGACCCCGACACGCTGGTGACCAGCTACCGCCAGCTGCAGGAGCTGCGGCCCTACTACATCTTCCTCGACGCCGATGTGGACCGGTACACGGTCAACGGCGTCTACCGCCAGACGATGCTCTCGGCACGAGAGCTCAACATCGAGGGGCTCCCACAACAGGCGCAGACGTGGGTGAACCAGCACATCACCTACACGCACGGGTTCGGTGTCGCCATGAGCGCCGTCAACCAGGTGACGTCCGACGGCTCGCCGGACTTCCTCGTCAAAGACGTGCCGCCGGTGAGCTCCGCCACGAACCTGGAGATCGAGCAGCCGCGCATCTACTTCGGCGAGCGCGGCACCGGCTACAGCCTCGTGAACACCAAGGAGGGGGAGTTCGACTACCCCGGCGCCGCCGGCGACGTCTACACGGACGGCTATTCGGGCAGCGGCGGCGTGCCCATCTCCCCGCTGCTGAACCGGCTCGCGTTCTCGGCGCGCTACGGCACGATCAAGTTCTTCACGACGTCGGCGCTCACG
>JBLMXT010000210.1:0-7711 GCA_050257915.1 Deltaproteobacteria bacterium | reverse complement strand
CCCCTTGTCAACCCGGATTCCCGTGACTCGGTGGGTCGCGACGGGCCCAGTCGCTTCGGCGGAGATCTCCCGAACGCGCGAAGGAGCTGCGACGGGCGGGAACATTGTGGATGAAGCGGCTCAACACACTCAGCGACGGGGGACGCGGGGGCGATTGCCATGAAGGCGACACGGATATCCAGGCCGGGGCCGCGAACGATCCTCACGGGCGACGGCGGCCTGCTGACCGCCGGAGCATTTGCGGCCGTCGGAGGGTTGGTCGTCGCGGTCGGCTCCGCTCTTGACACCCCGACCGTGGGGGTAGGCGTCCTTGGCCTCGGGGTCGTCGTCTGCGCGCCGCTCGCGGCATGGCGCCTGCACGGGCGACGGGTCGACGGGTCGTCCACCGCTGGAGCCGTCCTCGGCGACTTCGCCGGCTTCGCCTCGCTGTGGGTCGTCCTGCCCGTCGCAGGACTGCTGGGTCACGCGGTGGCGGATATCGTGTCGCTCGCCGGAGGATCCATGTCGTGGGGGGAGGGCGCAGGCGCAGTCGGGATCGTCGCCGCAGTGCTCGTTCTCGCCGCGGCCGTCTGGCTGGATGTCGGTGCGGTGCGGGACCTCGTGCGGGCGCGTGGCCACGTGTGGCTGGACGTGGCCCGGCTGGCAGCGACGGTGGCCTACGCCGCCTGGGTCGCGGGTGTCATCGTCCAGGTGATGCTGAAGCCGGGTTCGCCACAGCACCAGGCCAACGCCGGGATGGAGACCGTCTTGTATCTGGTGATGCCGGTCGTCTTCGGGGCGGCCGCCGCTACCGGCGCCGACCTGATGGTGCGGCGCCAGCAGAAGCGGCCGCGTGCTCGCCTGATGTCGGGTGTCTGAGCGGCGGTCCAGCGGACGCCCGGGCGTCTCCCCGGGGCTGCGACAGCCCGTTTCAAGCAGATGCTCGCGCCCTCCGCCCTCAGGGCGGAGCCGCCGCCGCGGCGGTCGCTCTGTTTGAGGACATGGCTGCTGTCGCCGACATGTCGGACAGACCAGAACCGGGTGACGTCACGTGAGCCGGGGCCACGGCTGACCACGTGCTCCAGAGGAGCCGGTCCCTCACGGGACCGCCTCCTGACCGGGCGCTCATCCGGCGCGATCTCGGGTACAGTCGACTGATCATGCAGACAGGAATGACCAATCACGATGTCGACATGGTGCTTCGGTCTCGGGGTGTGCAGGCGTGGGGGGTGGCATCGAACGAGCCGCCGATGCCTCTGGCGCCCCCTCTGCCAACGGCCGTGTCGCTCCTCGCGCGGTTCGACCCGTCCGAGCTCGAGGGTGTGGAGTCCGGGCCGACCCAAGCCTACTACGCAGGCTACCAGCGCGTGAACGACGTGCTGGACGCGGCCACCACCGCGCTCGTCGACGTCCTGCGACGGGGAGGGTACCGGGCCGAGAGGGTGGCGGCGACGATCCGCGAGGAGGAGTACGGATCCATCGACGACTGGTGCAACGTGCCGGTGTTCGCGCACAAGACCGCCGCCACACGGGCGGGTCTTGGCTGGATCGGCAAGACGGCCCTCTTCGTGTCTCCCACGTTGGGTTCCCGCGTGCGTCTGGCCACGGTGTTCACCGACCTCGCGCTGGACGCCGGCGTGCCGGTCGAGAGCGGCGGCTGCGGCTGCTGTCGTCGATGCGTCGATGCGTGTCCCGCCGGCGCGGGCAGGGATGTCACGTGGCTGGTGGGACTCCCGCGCGAGCAGCTCTACGACGTGAGGGCTTGCGAGCGCGAGACTGAGAAGCATGAAGAACTCGGCGGCGTGTGCGGTGTCTGCATCGCCGTCTGCCCGGTAGGACGCGAGGTCAGCTCGCGGAGCCGGTAGAGAAAGGCCAGCGGCCGGGCGCCACGGAAGGGCTTGTCGTCCCCCAGTCGGCTGGCAGGCCATCCACCGGCAGCGTCACCCCGGTGATGAGGTCTGTGTCCTCCGGAAGCCAGAAAGAGGATGGCCCTAGCTGCTTCTTCGGGTTCCGGTGCGCGCACCATGTGACAGTCGGCCGTCCGGCGGAGTCAACTGGCCCTCGCAGTTCCCGATCGCGTTGACCAGCAGCACGTCCGTCAGCGCCGCCGGCCCGCCGCAACCGTTCCGCAACCCAAGTCCCCGTGACTCGTTGGAGCCGACCAAGGGGTAGGAGAAAGCGGATCAGCCGTTGCGCGACTCATGCCGCCTCGTCCGGCTCGCGCTTCACGCTCTTCGAGGCCGCCGCCTCCAGCTCCTTCGCTCCCAGACTCGTGGCGACCCAGCGCGCCTCAGGCAAGCCGTCGGGGTCCGTCAGCAGAGTCGCCCTGCCGGTGCGCTTCTCGATCTTCACGCCGAAGTTCCGGTGCCAGAAGTACAGCGTCCCGTCCTTGGCGGTGTAGGTCGCCTCAAAGCCCTTCGAGACCACGTCACTCAGACTGAACGTAAGGTCGCGCTTCACGCCCGTCCTCCTCTCGCATCTCCCCGCTGCTGCCAGGGGAGTTTCACCATCGCTATCGGCTGGGCAGACGCCGGAGAGCGTGGGACGAGTGTCTAGGTGGATCGCACGTGTCCTGATTCCACGGTTCCGTCATGAGGATCCGCAGCCGAACTGACGACACTCGCGAGAGTCGGCGAGGCTGCGGCGCATCGCCGCGAACCTCCGTCTGCACACGAGCGTCCTACGAGCAGGGGGCACGGAAGGCGCAGCCGCTCGCGGCGCGCTCACGATCTCAGGGGGAACACGATGGCACTCAGGAACAGGTATGTGACCGCTGTACTGCTCGCGGCTCTCGCGCTGGCGCTCGTCGCGCTCGCCGGTTGCGGGGCGGCCGGCACCACGACGACCACCACAGGCGCCGCCACCAACACGGTGACCGCCTCCGGCGCCGGCACCACGCAGGCCGTGCCGGACACGGCCGAGATGTCGTTCGGCGTCACCACGACGTCGTCCAACGCGAAGACGGCCCTCGACGACGCCTCCAAGACCGCCGAGCAGATCGCCGCCGCGGTCAAGAAGCAGGGCGTCGCCGACGAGGACATCCAGACGCAGGACGTCAGCGTCTACCCGCAGACCGTCGACCAGGACGGCAAGCAGGTCATCACCGGCTACCAGGCGTCGCTCAGCGTGCGGGTCAAGGTGCGCGACATCGCCACGCTCGGCGAGGTCATCACGGCGGCGAACGCCGCGGGCGCCAACAGCATCAGCGGGCCCTCGTTCACCATCGGCGATCCGGCGCCCGCCCGCGCGGAGGCGATCGACGAGGCCGTGGCCGACGCCCGCAAGAGCGCCGAGGCGATGGCCGAGGCCGCCGGCAAGAGCGTCGGAGAGGTGCTGAGCATGAGCTCGAGCGACGCGGGCATGGTCGCCGGCCCGATGTACCGCGCTCAGGCGATGGACGCCGCAGCCGAGAGCGTGCCCATCGAGCCGGGTCAGCTCGACATCAGCGCGAACGTGGTCGTGGTCTTCGAGCTCGAGTAGCCAGAGGGGCTGGTTTGCGTCAGTCTGTCGCGGGTACGCAGAGGTAGCTGCGAAAGGAGACCAAATGTGTCTGGGATGCATCGCTTCCTCCGCGTACTGGGACGCGGCCGGTGAGGATCAGGGCCTCGAGTCGCGCGAGGAGCTGGAGCGAGAGAAGCGGGAGACCATGCGCGATCTCATGCACGCGTGGCCGACGCGCCTCGAGGAAGATCGGTCCGCCGGGAGGTCCCACGTCGGCTCCCCGTAAGTGCGACCGGGCGTGGCGCACGAAGTTCGGTTGGGAGACCGCCGCCCCGCCTCCACCTCCTAACGGCGAAGCGCCCCACCTCCGGGAGTACGCTTCCTGCGTCTCTATCTCTCCCCGAGAGGGCAGTCCTCGGAGTTGCAGATGCGAGGAGAGACCCGTACGGGTCCGCGCCGGCTGAGCATGAACCGCCGCATGGCGGCGGCGAGCGCCGCGGTGTCCCGCGGGCGGGACACCATCCATCTGACGACCGATGTCGACGTCTCCGTCCCGCGGCGGCTCATCGCCGAGCACGGCGCGCGAACAGGTGAGCACCTCTCCTTCACCGCGTACCTGGTCGGGTGCCTGGCGCGTACGGTGCGCGAGCACCCGGAGGTCAACTCGCTCATCACGTTCGGCCGCCTCGTGACGCTGAGCGAGGTCACGGTCAGCGTGCTGGTCGAGAGAGCCGTCTCCGGCGAGCTCGTTCCCGAGCCGGTCGCCATCCGGGCTGCCGACACGAGGTCCGTCGCCGAGATCAGCGATCTCATCCGCCGCGCCCAGTCCGCCGGCGATGAGCGGCTGGGCGGACTGTCCGGTGCGACGTGGGTCCGGTTCGTGCCGTCCGTCCTCTTCAGAGCGATGATCCGCATGATGTCGCGCAGCGTGCGCGTGTCGCGGCGCTACGGTGTCGTGGCGGTGACGTCGGTCGGGATGTTCGCCGATGGGCCGGTCTGGCTCATCCCCCTCAGCGCGGCGACCGTCACGCTCGCCGTCGGCGGCATCGCCCGGCGCCCTGTCGTGGTGAACGGGGAGATCCAGGATCGAGAGCACGTCTCACTGACGGTGTCCTTCGACCACGACATCGTCGATGGGGCTCCGGCCGCTCGGTTCGTCGGCAGGCTCAGGGAACTGGTGGCCGGCAGCGAGGTCCTCGGCGCCGGCGGCTCTGGTGGTTGAGGCGGCGCCGACGTGGGGCGTCCTCAAGACCGCGAACGCTGCCCCCTGATTGCGCGTGTTCTACTGGGCAGCCTTCCGGCGCAGGGCTGAGCCGTCCGCCGAAACGAGAGCGAGGCGCCTCGGCGAAGTGACGGGGCCGGCCCGCTCCAGCGGGCCGGCCCCGTCGCGTCTTCTACTATGACGTGCCCGGGTTCAGGCAGCAGGCGGCGCCGCGCGGCGCACCACCGTCACGATGATCAGGACCACGCCGATCGTGACGCCCGCCAGGACGACGGCCAGCGCACCGACCAGCCCGAACAGCACGGGCCGCACCAGGTTCTCGCCGACTGCGATCTTCGCACCGTCCTCGGCGGCCGAGGTCGTCGCGATCTCGTACCCGCCGGTCTGGTCGGCCCGGAACGTGGCCACCGCGAACCGGGGATGCGCCGCATACTCGTCGTAGTGGTCGTGGGCCGCGATCGACGCGACCTTCGTGCCGAGCGTGTAGCTCTTGACCGGGACGGCCTGCCCGTCGGGGCCGGTCACCGTGAGACCGAGCTCGCGCCAGGAGGTGTCGGCCTCGCCGATGTAGTAGACGAGCTGGTCGCCGGTGTCGGTGACGCTGAAGGTGACGTCCCCCGGCACCGCGGCGCGCGGCATGTCGGTCAGCCGCTCGTACGCACCGAATCCGGTGACGGCCGCGAGAACGCCGCCGCCGATCAGTCCGGCGAGCATGACGGCCGCGGCCAGCCAGTATCCCAGCGCCGAAGCTCTGGGCCTGAGGCGCGGAGAGGGCACGTTCCCACCTGTCTGGGAGGCGCTCTCTGTTGCCTGTCCCCTGTCGATCGCGTCACCGTTCATGACCGCTCCTTCCCTCGCGGCCCGATCGTCTCGGGCCTGTCGTGTCGTCACAAGGAATCTAGATGGAGCGGCAGTCGCGGCCGACTCCCGGGCGAGGGATTCCGGGCGGCCCCCGAGGGGGATTTGCGAAGGGACGAGGTCTCCTTCCCCGGTGCTACGGCATGCGGGGGCTACCCCCGAGGGGGGACGACGTCCTCCGTCTGAGCGGCGGCGTGAGCGCGACGTTCGCTCAGGAGTCGCCGACCGTCAACGGGACTACCCTCACTCGTTTCGGGTAGGCGGGTCTCGGGCGCGTCGCGGGCGTAGCAACGGCGGCGACGCCGGACAGACCCGGCCCTCCAGGACGAAAGGTGAGGAGATGGACTACGAGATCAGCGAGAGGGATATCGCCTCGCAGCTCGCGCTCACGCGCCGCGAGCGGGTGACGATGAAGACCATCGGCGTGGGACTGGACGCCGGGTTCGGGAAGCTCAGGCAGCACGTCGCCGCGACCGGCGCCGAGACGGTCGGTCCGCCCTTCGTCTTCTCGCCGGACTTCGGCAAGGACGAGTTCGACCTGGTCATCTGCATGCCCGTAAAGGACGGCGCCGTCGCCGGCGAGGGCATCGCCGTCGAGGAGATACCCGGCGGTCACGTCGTGTCCACGACCCACAAGGGCCCCTACACGGAGGTCCCCGAGGGCTACGGCGCACTGTTCAAGTGGATCGAGGAGCACGGTCGCAAACCCGCCGGCGCCGCCCGCGAGACCTACCTGAACGACCCCAAGGATGTCCCCGAGAGCGAGCTGCTCGTCGAGATCGCGATACCGCTCGCCTGAGCGAGGGTTGCGGCGAGGGCGGCGAGCCGAGAAGCAGGCGACGACTGTCTGCGTCCGCGCTCACCCCGACGACCCCGTGGTGCTCCCGCGCCGCAGGGTGAACACCTGGCCCACGGTCGCTTCCTGTGCGACCTCCCCCGCGGCCTGTACCGCTACAGCGTGTACGCGCGTGACTCCGGCGGGAACCGCGAGACGCGGCCGGCGGTCAACACGCTGCGCGTGCGCTGACGACGCCGCGTCCGGCCGGACCTCCGGCACGCAGTCCCCGAGGGCGCCGACGAGAGGTTCGACCGCTCGCTGGTCGCCAAGGTGGAATCTCAGCGGGCGGGAGAGAGGAGCGTCTCTCTCCCTTGTGTGCTCTTGCCAGGCAGGCAGCGGTGTGAGCATCTGAGGACGTCATGACCGTTCGTCGTGGGGGTGCACATGCTTGGGCTCATCGTGGCGGCCACATTCTGGACGTGGTTCTGGTGGATCATCGCCGTCGTCTTCTGGGTGCTCTTCATCTACTTCACGTTCCTGCTCGCCGCGAGCAAGGGGCGCAGTCCGTTACTCTGGGTCGTCCTCGCGATCTTCTTCCCGCTGATCACGATCATCATCTTGCTGCTCATTCCGGCCAAGTCCAGGCCGCCGGTCTGAGCGAGCGCAGGCTCGCGGAGAGGCCCGCCGTCCGTGAGGGCGGCGGGCCTCTCCAGCGCTCTGGAGCGCTTCTCGACGGAACGGACTCCACGGCCGCAACGGTCCCGCACGCTCGCGTGTGCCCCGCGTCGGCCTGATTCCATCGCCGGGGGTGTACTTGTCCCCCCTCGTGGGCCGCCCGCTCAGCTTGGGAGAGCGCCGCCTTTGCGGAGGCGGTCCGGGCCTGCATTCCTCTTCATGAGCCTTAATCACCCCAACCGTTTGCGGCCGATTTGCGCGGGTGATGAATCACTCATGCATGCTTTGGCGATGCTCCACCCGAGGAGGCTCTCGTGGTACCCGACAACAGAGTGTCGGCGGTGTTGTGCTCGACCGATCTTGAGAGAAGCCAGGACTTCTACGAGAACAAGGTCGGGCTGCGACTCTCGCCGGCGACGATCAAGAACCACCTTGTGTTCGAGTGCGGGGACGGCACGACGGTGCTCATCTACGGTCGTCCGTCACCCAATAAGGCGGACCACACCCAGGTGCGCTTCTGGTCGGCGGACATCGCAGCCGATGTCCGGGAACTGGCCGACCGCGGGATCGAGTTCGACACTGTCGAGTTCGGCGACCTGAAGATGGTCGATCACGTACTGACGAGTCCCGGCATCGGCAAGTCGGCCTGGTTCAAGGACCCCGACGGCAACACGTTGGCGCTGTTCCAGCCGGAGTAGAGTAATCATCCGCTGGCGGCGCGACGGCACCCTGACGTCCTTCAATGGGCACGCCGAGCC
>JBLMXT010000209.1:0-2860 GCA_050257915.1 Deltaproteobacteria bacterium | reverse complement strand
GGTCGATGAGGTCAGGTCTTCACGCCGCGGCCGCGGGGACCGCGGCATTCGCCGGTGACGCGGTCCCGTCTGGGGCCGCGTCACCGGCTGCCGCGTCCCATCGGCGCGGCGGCTCGTCCGTCAGGCCGCCTGCGCGGCCTTCTGCGCCCTTGCCGCCTCAGTCTCCTCGGCGTGCACCTGCACGCGGCTGAAGTAGATGGCGAGCGGCCGGTAGGCGAGGTGCGCCCACTTGCCGAAGGGCACCTCGAGCACCAGCATAGGCACGACGCCCATGAGGTGGACGATGTACATGACGTTGGCCGCCTCGTTGAAGCCGAGGCGGTGCAGGCCGGCCTGCAGCACGCCGGTCACCGCCACCCACAGCAGCAGGTACAGGAACATCCAGTCGCTCTCGTGCGAGTGCTGGTGCTGCGGCAGGTCCTTCTTCAGCCTGCCGCGGATGTTCAGGACCACGGCGACGATGAGCCCGACGGACGCGAGGTAGCCGAACGCGTGCACCCGCCAGTCGATCGCCGGTCCCGACTGCATCTGGTGCAGGAAGAACATGATGAGCACCAGCATCGTGACGTAGCTCAGCATGAGCGCGAGGTGGACCGCCCACGGGCGCTTGCGCTCGCACTGGCGGTACTTGGCCTGCGCGAAGAACTGGTACGGCAACTGCGGCAGAGCCGCGAGGTACGAGCCGATGCCGGCTCCCGTGTCCTTCATCACGTTGCGCCACATGCGCAGGACGTTGATGCCGAGCAGGATCACGAGCACGATCGCCATCGCCCAGTCGAAGCGGTGGACGTAGTAGGCGGGCAGGAACGCGTTCTCGCCGTCGTACACGCTGAAGCTCCCGCCGTTCCAGATGGCGAACGCGACAAAGCCGATTGCTGTGAGGATCGCCGCGATGACGATGGCGATGATCTCCCAGGCGGGCGAGCGGTAGAACAGCCCGCTGAGGCCGCTGAAGTCGTACTTGGCCGTGAGCCAGCGGCGCATGCTCATCATGGTCTCGCCCGGCTCGGCCTCCTTGGGACACTGTTCCGAGCACTCGCCGCAGTAGTAGCAGAGCCAGGGCTCGACGTTGCTCTTGAGCTTGTCCTCGAGTCCCAGCTGCAGCGCGTGCATCGGCCGGCGAGGGAGGACGTGCGGCGCCTCGGAGTGCACGCAGACCGCGGAGCAGTTGCCGCAGTTGAAGCACTTGTCGGCGTCGCTCGCCCCGTACGCGTGGAGCTCGTCGGCGAGCCCCGGGTTGATCTGGTGAGCCATCGTCCTCCGCCTAGATGAACAGGTTGACGTTGGCTTCGTCGGCGTGGGAGAGATACGCTGCCACGCCCTCGAACTCGATGCCGTCGATGAGCTCCTCCGGCTTGAAGCCGAGGATGTCCATGCTGAGCGTGCAGGCGACGAACTTGACCCCCTGCTCGCGGGCGCTGTCGAAGAGCTCCTCCAGCGACATGCCGCCGGCGGCCTTGGTGGCCTTGCGCATCATCGGCGCGCCCATGCCGGCCATGTTCATCTTGGAGAGCCCGAGCCTCTTCGTGCCCTTGGGCATCATGCCGCCGAACATCCTCTGCAGCGTGCTCTTGCCGTCACTCGGTGCCTTCTCCGGCTTGCGCAGGATGTTGAGGCCCCAGAAGGTGGCGAAGATGGTGACGTCGTCGCCCATGGCGGCGGCGCCGTTGGCGATGATCAGCGCCGCCATGACGCGGTCGAAGTCACCGCTGAACAGGATGATCGTCTTCTTGGTGGTGTCCATCAGGACTCCTCTCGCGGGACGAGGGCGTACGGGAAGTAGCCGTCGTCGTCGACCTCTTTGATTTCTGCGATCCAGCCGTACTTGCGCAGGCCCATGACCCAGAAGGTGACCTCGCGCGTGGGCCGTTCGACGGCCGCGGCGATCTGCGGGATCGTCAGCGGGCCGTCGCCGAGCGCCCTGAGGATCGGGGCCTTCATGGAGTGCTCGTCCCGGATGACCTCGCGCACGGGGCGCAGGCGCGGCTCGAGCTGCTCGTCGACGGGAGTGCTGCTCATTGGCACACCACCTCCAGCATGCCGTCGATCATCGCCTTGATCTGGGCGTCGGTGTAGCCCTGCAGGTCGATGGCGTCGGACGGGCAGACGGGGACGCAGCCTCCGCAACCCTTGCAGGCCGTCCTGGAGATCGCGGCGAGCTCCTTGCCGCCCTCCTCGACCTTGGCGATGGCGTCGTAGGGGCAGGTGAACTCGCAGGCGCCGCACCAGGTGCAGGCGTCCGCGTCGACCGTTGCGACCAGCGGGTCGAGCTCGGCATAGCCGCGCTTGAGGATGGCTGCGCTCTGGGTGACGGCGGCGAGCCCTGAGGCCACCGCCTCGGACGAGGTCCTGGGGCTCTGGCAGGCGCCGCAGATGTAGGCGCCGTCCACGACCGTCTCGACCGGACGCAGCTTGGGGTGGATCTCGTTGTAGAAGCCGCTCTGGCCCACGGGGAGCTTGAGCGTCTTGGTCAGCCCCTCGTTCTCCCGGGCCACCATGCCCGTGACCAGGACGACGAGGTCGGCGGTGAGGGCGACCTCCTCGCCTTCGGACAGCAGGTCCCTGGAGGTCACCGTGACGCCGCCGGACGTCGCGTCCTTCTCCACCGCCGGCGACTCATCGTCCGGGTACTTGACGAACGCCGAGCCCTGCTCCAGCGCCTCGGCGTAGAGCAACTCGTACTTCCCGTAGGTGCGCATGTCGCGGTAGAAGTGGTACTGGTGCACGCGCTGCGGGCGCGCCGCGACCTGGGTCGCGGCGTGCACGGCGGCCGTGCAGCAGTAGCGCGAGCAGTAGGTGTTGGCGTTCTCCAGGTGTTCGGGCTGGCGGCTGCCGACGCAGTAGATGTAGGCGACCGTCC
>JBLMXT010000208.1:0-6906 GCA_050257915.1 Deltaproteobacteria bacterium | reverse complement strand
GACGGCTACGCCAACGCCTACCGCGACACGCGCGACAACATCCGCATCATCCGGGAGCAGACCGGGCGCCCGGGCGTGCCCATCCACGTGATCGCCGGCGACGGCGCCAGGTCCTCGGCCGCCGAGACCGGCGCCTACGTGCGCGCCCTGCGCGAGAACGGCGTCCTGGGCGGGAGCATGTACGACTGGGCCACGACCAGCGACGCAAGCTGGCGCCAGCTGCGCAACGTGCGCTTCAACCCGCGCCAGCGCCCTGTCCTTCCGCTGGCGCTGCCGGCGGCGGTACCGCTCGGCTTCTGCGGCGCGGACCGCTCGCACCCCAAAGAGGTCTTCTACGAGACCGGCGGCCAGACGGGCGACAGGGTGCTGCGCTTCCGTCTGTACGACGTGCAGGCGGACGAGGTCCGCCTGGTGGTGAACTGGAAGGACCTGGGCGCGCTGGCCGCCGGGCCGGTCAAGGCGTGGAGCCGCGTACGCAGCGTGACGCTTCCGGCCGCACTGCTCGAGCCGGGCACGCGCAACGTCATCGGCTTCGTGGCCCGCGGCGACTACCCGGCTTGGCGACGCTGGGGCGTCCGCGACGTGAGCCTGGCGACGCCGTAGCGTCCTCCGCCTGATGCTCGCAGGGCCGGACGGCCCTCCGCCTCCCTCCATCCGGCCGGACTCCGCACCACCCTCGTCCGCCGGGCGGACCTTCCGCCGCCCGTCCGCGGTCTGCTACGCTGCGCCCATGGACCCGGGCCCGGTGGTCGTCGGAGTGGACATCGCCGCGAGCAGGCCGTGCGTGGCCGTCGCCGTGCGCGGCGGCCGCACGCTCGACGCCTTCTCGTGGGCGGAGTCGGACGACAGCCTCGCCGGCGACAGGGCCAGGCTCCTGGACTGGCTGGACGGCCTGCAGCCAGTGGCCGTGGGCGTGGACGCCCCGCAGCGGCCGCGGCGGGCGCGCGGCGCGGCCGCCACGCGCCCGCGGGCCTGCGACGCGGCGCTGTCGCGCCGGCGCATCTCGATCTACCAGGTGCCCACGCGCGCCGTCGCCGCCGAGTCGGACGGTCTGTACACCTGGATGGAGGCGGGGTGGGAGTACTTCCGTGAGCTGGGCCGGCGCGGCTACGAGCCGCCGGCCCCCGGGACCCTCCCGGGGGCGCTCGGCCAGGCGCCGGCCGCGCTCGAGGTCTACCCGCACGCCACCTTCGTGACCATGCTCGGCGGCACGCCGCCGCCCAAGAGCTCGCGCGCCGGCCTGCGCGTGCGCGTCGCCGCGCTGCGCGGCGCCGGGCTGGCGTGGGACGAGTACTACGACCACGACTCGCTGGACGCGCTCGCCGCGGCGCTCACGGCGTGGCGCTTCGTGCAGGGACGCGCCACCCCCGTGGGCGACGAGCGCGACGGCTACATCTGGCTGCCGGTGACGGAGCACGAGCTGCGGCCGTCGTACGGCCGGCTCGCCGAGCGGGAGGCCCTGGCGGCCGCCCGCCACCCCGCCGGCTGACCGCTCCGGCCCACCGGCCTCTACATCACGATCTTGTTGAGCGGGAACTCGACGATGCCCTCGGCGCCGACCTCTTTGAGCCGGGGGATGATCTCCCGCACCACGCTCTCCTCGAGGATCGTGTTCACGGCCATCCAGCCGGCGTCGCTGAGGTGCGAGATCGTGGGCTTGCGCAGCGCGGGCAGCACGGCGAGCACGCCGTCGAGGTCGCCGGTGCGCACGTTGAGCATCAGCCCGACTTTGTCGAGCGCCGTCATCGCTCCCTGCAGCAGCATCGAGACGTCCTCGATCTTGCGCCGCTTCTCCGGGTCCTGCCAGGCGTCGACGTTGGCGATGAGCTGTGTCGTGCTCTCGAGCACCGTCTCCACGATGCGCAACTTGTTGGCGCGCAGCGAGCTGCCCGTCTCCGTGACCTCGACGATGGCGTCGGCCAGCTCGGGCAGCTTGGCCTCGGTGGCGCCCCAGCTGAACTCCACCTTGGCGGTCACTCCTTGCTCGGCCAGCCACCGCCGCGTGACGCCGACGAGCTCGGTGGCGACGATCCTGCCCTCGAGGTCCGCGGCGGTGCGCACCGGCGACGCGTCGGGCACGGCCAGCACCCAGCGCACCTTGCCGAAGCTCTGCTTGGCGTAGACGAGGTCGGCGACGGTGTGCACCGTGGCCTCGTTCTCGACCACCCAGTCGCGGCCGGTGAGGCCGCAGTCGAGGGCGCCGTCCTCGACGTAGCGCGCCATCTCCTGGGCGCGCACCATCATGCATTCGATCTCGGGGTCGTCGATGGCGGGGAAGTAGGAGCGCTCCGCGACGGTGATCAGGAAGCCCGCACGACGGAAGAGGTCGATCGTGGCGTGCTCCAGACTCCCCTTCGGCAGACCGAGCTTGAGTGTCATGTCCCCCTCCTTCCGCGGGTCTCCGTGGCCGCCGCCCTGCGCGCCGGCCCTGCACGACGCGGCCGCGAGTGTATCGCAGGTGGGCGGCCCCGGCGCCGGCGGCGACCACTTGCGCGGCCCGGCCGGGATTGCATAGCCTGTCAGGGCGGCGCCGGGGGGCGCCGCGCGACCCTTCCCGGGGCGGGAGGTCGCCACTGACCCGCCGGCGCTGAAAGGATGGCCCATGGCTGCGCATCCGCGATCGCTGTCTCGATTCCTCGTCCTGTCGGTCATTTTGGCCCTTGTGGCCGGTCTCGTCTGGGGGCTCGCCGGCGCCTTCGCCAGCTCCAGCCCGTCGCCGGCCGGTGACACGGTCACCCTCAAGGTGGGCTGGACGACCGACCCCGACAACCTCAACCCGTTCGTCGGCATCGAGCAGTCCAGCTACGAGCTCTACCACATCGCCTACGACTTCCTCACCAACTACGGCGACAAGTACCTCGAGACGCAGCCCGGCCTGGCGGAGAGCTGGACCAAGAGCGAGGACGGCCTCACCTGGACCTTCAAGATCCGCCAGGGCGTGATGTGGAGCGACGGGCAGCCGCTCACGGCCCGGGACGTCGCCTTCAGCTTCAACTACCAGAAGGACCTCGAGCTGTCCGCGTTCCTCTCGGCGCTCGACGGCATCGCCACCGTGACCGCGCCGGACGACGCCACGGTGGTCATCGAGTGCGACAAGCCCAAGGCCGACATCCTCTCGATGTGGGTGCCCATCGTCCCCGAGCACATCTGGAGCCAGTTCAAGACCTACGACGAGGCCACCAAGTACCTCAACGAGCCGCCGATCGTCGGCTCGGGCCCGTTCCAGGTGGTCGAACGCGAGAAGGGCAAGTTCATCCGCTGCGTGGCCAACGAGGACTACTGGGGCGGCAAGCCCAAGATCGACGAGATCATCTTCCAGGTCTACAAGAACCAGGACACGCTGGCGCAGGACCTCAAGCTGGGGACCATCGACCTGGCCATCAACATCCCGCCGGCGCAGGTCGAGGCGCTGAAGGCCGAGGAGGGACTCGCCTCCGAGGCGTGCTCGCAGAAGGCCTTCGACTACCTGTCGTTCAACTGCTACGAGGGCCCGTCCCTCGGCAACCCCGTGCTCAAGGACGTCAAGTTCCGCCAGGCGCTCAACTGGGCGGTGGACAAGGACAAGCTCACCGCCCTCGCCTACCAGACGTACGCCGACCCCGCGACGTCGATCTTCGAGGTCGACTTCTACGACCCGGACCTCGACTGGCACTGGGAGCCGCCGGCCGACGTGGCCTACGGGTTCGACCTCGAGAAGGCCAGGCAGGCGCTCGCCGACGCAGGCTACAAGGACACCGACGGCAACGGCATCCTCAACGACCCCAAGAACGGCGGCAAGGACATCAAGCTGCGTCTCTGGTCGCGCAACGAATCGGCGCAGAGCCAGGTGATGGGCAAGCTCATCACCGGCTGGTGGGAGGAGCTGGGCCTCGATATCCAGTACTCCGTCGAGGACAACGGCGTGCTCATCGACGGCGGCTACAACTACGACGGCGACACGTACAAGCCCGACTACGACATGTACATCTGGGCGTGGCAGCCGAGCGGCTCGGACCCGGGCCGGCGGCTCGGCTACTTCCGCACCGTGCAGATCGAGAACCAGAACGACGCCTGCTGGTCCAACAAGGAGTACGACGCGCTCTGGGAGCAGCAGTCCGAGGAGCTCGACCCGCAGGCGCGCAAGGAGATCGCCTACCGGATGCAGGAGATCCTCTACGAGGAGTCCCCGTACATCATCCTCACGTACCCCAAGCTGCTCCAGGCGTGGAACACCGAGCGCTGGGAGGGCTGGCAGCGCATCCCGCAGCCCAACGGCGCCGTCGCCTTCATCAGCGACAACGTCAGCAACTACTACAAGGTGGCGCCGGTGACCGCGGACACGGCGACGGAGACCGACAGCGGTTCCAGCCTCACCTGGGTGATCGTGGCCGTGGTGGCCGTGGTCGTCGTGGTCGCGGTCGTCCTGATCGTCCTCCGGCGCAAGCCGAGGGTCGAGGAAGGCTGAGCGGAGGGCGCCTCAGCGGAACTCAGCCGTGAAGGCGATGGGGCGGGGCGCCGACGGCGCCCCGCCCCATCGCGCGTACGGGCCGCGGAAGCCGACCCGTCGCATCCTCGGTCGTCACTCGGGAACGACGGCGAGCAGCTCGCCGACGACGTCGCCGGCGTCGTTGGTGATCGGCGGCCGCGCGAGGCGGCGGAGCTCGTCGCTCAGGGCGTCGGCGCCGAGCACGGCCTCGAGCGCGGCCAGCCCCGCCGGCTCGTGCGCGCGGTCGGCGCCGTCGATCACCTTGACCGCGAGCCCGCGGCCGTCCGGCAGCGAGAAGCAGCTCAGGCCCTCGGCGCCGCACTTGCTGGTGGCGCCGGGAAGGGCGCGCATGACCTCGGTGTCGATCAGGCCCGGCCCCTCGACGAGCTCGGGATGCGCGCGCATCGCGGCGCTGATCTCCGGGAGCAGCTCGGGCAGCAGGGCGTAGGTGGTGGCGGCGACGGTGACCGGAGTGGCGTAGCTGACGATGCCGCAGCCGTCGACGCCCGTCGCGACCGTCGTGGCGTCGAGCCCGGTGAGCGCCGCGAACGCCGCGAGAGCGGCCTGCTGCGCCGGGTGCTCCGGCTGCTGGTACGACGGCACGTCCCATCCGTGGTGCACGCAGGCGGCGAGGAAGCCGGTGTGGTTGCCGGAGCAGTTGTGGCGCGCCTTGAGCGCGCCGTCGCAGCGCAGGTCCTGCTCCGAGAGCCCGAGGTCGGCCAGCATGCGGCGTACGAGGCCGGCCTGGAAGTCGAGGCCCTCGTGCGAGGCGCTCATGATGGCGAGTTCCTCGGCGCCCCAGCCCAGGCGCTCGACGGTCCCGTCGGCGACCCAGGCCTGCGCCTGCAGCGGCTTGGCCGACGAGCGCCAGTAGGTCACCATGCCGGGGTCTCCCCAGCGCTCCACGATCTCGCCGTCTGGCCCGGCAAGCGCGGCGCAGGCGCGGTGCAGGCTCTCGACGGTCTGCCCCCTGCGGGCCTGGACGAGGATCTCGGGGTGCTGAAGGGTCTTCGGCATGGACTGCTCCTCGGGACGACTGGCGCCGAGTCTACAGCCGCCGTGCCGCCGGCGCACCGGCGCGCGACGCCGCTGCGCCGATCAATCGGGTAGCATGGCCGTATGCAGTACCGCCAGTTCGGCAAGCTCGACTTCCGGCCGTCGGCCCTGGGCTTCGGCGCCATGCGCCTGCCCGTGCTCGCCGGCGAGGACGGCAAGCCGGACTTCAAGCGCATCGACTACCCACTGGCGACGGAGATGCTCCACCGCGCCATAGAGGGCGGCGTGAACTACGTCGACACCGCCTGGATGTACCACGAGGAGAACTGCGAGGCGTGGCTCGGCGAGGCGCTCAAGGGCGGCTACCGGGAGCGGGTCAAGCTGGCCACCAAGATGCCCGTGTGGGACGTCAAGCGGCCGGCCGACTTCGACCGCATCCTCGGCATCCAGCTGGAGCGGCTGCAGGCGGACCACATCGACTACTACCTGCTGCACTCGCTCGACGAGGCGCACTGGCGCTGCGTCGTCGAGCAGGACCAGCTCGCGGCGGCCGAGCGCGCGCTCGCGGACGGCCGCATCGGCCACCTCGGCTTCAGTTTCCACGGCACCTACGAGGACTTCGAGACGATCCTCGCCGCCACCGACCTCTGGGAGTTCGTCCAGATCCAGTACAACTACATGGACGAGGAGTACCAGGCCGGCCGCAGGGGGCTCGAGCTGGCTGCCGGCAAGGGCCTCGGCGTCATCGTCATGGAGCCCGTGCGCGGCGGCGCGCTGGCCGGCAACGTGCCGCCGCCGGTGCAGGCCGTGTGGGACGAGGCGCCCGTCAGGCGGTCCGCGGCCGCGTGGGCGCTCCAGTGGGTCTGGAACCACCCGGAGGTGTCGTTCCTCCTCAGCGGCATGAGCACCATGGAGCACGTGGAGGAGAACCTGAGGCTGGCCGACGCCTCCCGGACGGGGCTGCTGACAGGCGAGGAGCTCGCGCTCGTGGCGCGCGTGCGCGACCTGTACCGCGAGCTCAGCCCCATCGACTGCACCTCGTGCCGCTACTGCATGCCCTGTCCCCAGGGCGTGGCGATCCCGGACGTGTTCGAGCTCTACAACGACGCCCACATGTACGACAACCTCCCGCGCCAGCAGATGGCGTACCGGATGTTCTTCTCCGACGAGGAGCGCGCCGACCGCTGCACGGCGTGCGGTGAGTGCGTGGAGAAGTGCCCGCAGGGCATCGCCGTTCCGGAGTGGCTCGAGAAGGCGCAGTCATTCCTCGTCCCCTGCTGACGGCGGGCGCCGGTGAGCGCGCCGCCGCCGAGACCGGCTAGGGGAGGCGCGCTCCGTAGATGTGGATGTGGCTGAGGATCCTCGTCGCCGGCCCCGACTCCCACACCACGCGCTGACCGCTGACGGCGGGGAAGAGGCAGGTCAGGTCCTTCTGGGCGATGGCG
>JBLMXT010000207.1:0-5138 GCA_050257915.1 Deltaproteobacteria bacterium | reverse complement strand
CCGCATCGCCGAGCACCTGGACGTGCGCCTGCCCGTGATGCACATGTACGACGGCTACGTGATCAGCGGGGCCATCGGCCCGCTGCAGATGCTCGCCAAGGAGCAGGTACAGGCGTTCATCGGCCCGTACCGGCCCACCAACCCCATGCTCGACGCCAAGAACCCGGTGACGGTGGGCCCGTTCGACGGCCTGCACGGCTGGTACTTCGAGCACAAGGTGGCACAGAACCGCGCCATGGACCGCTCGTTCAAGGTCATCCAGGACGTCGCCGACGAGTACGCTGAGCTCAGCGGCCGCAAGTACGGCCTGCTCGACCCGTACCGGCTCGACGATGCCGAGATCGCCATCGTCGTGGTCGGCTCCACCGCCGGCACCACGCGGATGACGGTCGACAAGCTCCGCGCCAGGGGCGTCAAGGCCGGCATGGTGCGCGTGCGCGCGTTCCGGCCGTTCCCGCACGAGGAGTACGCCAAGGCGCTGCAGCACGTCAAGGTCGTGGGCGTCATGGACCGCGCCGACTCGTTCGGCGCGCAGGGCGGCCCCGTCTTCCTGGAGGTCAGGAGCGCACTCTACGACTGCGACCCCCGGCCCCAGGTGCTGCCGTTCATCTACGGCCTCGGCGGGCGCGACATCTTCCCCGACAACATCGAGCAGGCGTTCGCCGAGCTCGAGAACGCTGCGCAGAGCACGAAGCGGGTCTCCACGGAGCGCCGCTACCTCAACCTGCGCAAGGACTGAGGTGACCGGCATGCCGAGAAGGAACGGCACCACCGCGACCGAGCCCAAGGGATCGGCGCTGTACGAGGTACTCAAGGGCATCGACTTCGAGCGCCGCGAGCTCGTCGACAAGACGCGCGGCGTCGGGCTCTTCGATCTGGTCAAGGACAAGGCCGGCGCCTACAAGTGCTACGCCTGCACCCTGTGCGAGCGCACCTGCCCGGTGGACTGCATCGAGCTCGACTACTGCCCGGAGTTCGAGGAGCTTCCCTTCGACGTCGAAGCCGAGCGCGCCGCCGCGCTGGCCACCCTCCCCGGGGAGAGTTGCGGCGCCAACGCGGCCTGCGTCATGGGCGAGCAGCCGGCGGGCTTCATGCCGGAGATCGACATGAAGAAGTTCGACGCCGTGATCGCCGGCATCCGCGGCGGCTCCGGACTCGTGCAGGCGCTTCACTCCACGCAGGAGGCGTACGGCTTCCTGCCCCGCGTCGCGCTCGAGAACATCGCCGAGGAGATGCGCCTGCCCTTCTCGCGCGTCTACGGCGTCGCGACCTTCTACGGTCAGTTCCGCCTCGCGCCCGTCGGCAAGTACATCATCGACGTGTGCATGGGAACCGCCTGCCACGTCGCCGGCGCGCCGCTCGTGGTCGAGGCCTTCAGCCAGGAGCTCGAGGTGCCCGTCGGCGCGACCACGCCGGACGGCCTCTTCACGCTCCAGACGGTGAACTGCGTCGGCGCCTGCGCCCTGGCGCCGGTCGTGCGCCTCGGAGAGGACGAGACCATCGGGCGCGTCGGCCCCAACGAGGCGCGCAAGCTGATCCGCAAGCTGCGTAAGGCGGAGGTGCCCGCATGACGCCCTCCACCAGGATCGGCAAGGCGCTCAAGGCGGCAGCGGACAAGAGCGCCTATCTGGCCGACGACAAGAAGGCCGAGATCCGCGTCTGTGCCGGTACGGCCTGCCACGCCTCGGGCCGCCTGGCCCTGCGCAAGGCCCTCGACAAGGCGCTGGCCGAGCGCGGCCTGGCCGACGCGGTCACCGTCGTCGAGACCGGCTGCCACGGCTTCTGCGAGGAGGGCCCGATCGTCGTCGTCCGCCCGCAGGGTCTCTTCTACCCGCGGCTCAAGCCCAAGGACATCGCGGAGATCATCGACACCAGCGTGGTCGGCGACGGCATCGTCGAGCGGCTCCTCTACAAGGACCCCGCGAGCGGCGAGCCCCTGGCGCACGAGCAGGACATCCCCTTCTACGCCCTGCAGGACCGCATCGTCCTTGCGCTCAACGGCAAGATCGACCCGTACTCCGTCGACGACTACCTGAACCACGGCGGCTACACCGCGCTGGCCAAGGTGCTCGAGGAGGGCGACCCCATGGGGGTCATCGACGAGGTCGAGGCCAGCGGCCTCCGCGGACGCGGCGGCGCCGGCTTCCCGACGGGGCGCAAGTGGCGCTTCTGCCGCGGCAACCCCGGCGACGTGCACTACGTCATCTGCAACGCCGACGAGGGCGACCCCGGCGCGTTCATGGACCGCTCGGTGCTCGAGGGCAACCCGCACAGCGTGATCGAGGGCATGACGATCGCCGCCTACGCCATCGGCGCGGGCAGCGGCCCCGTCGAGGGCTACGTCTACGTGCGCCACGAGTACCCCTTCGCCGTCGAACGGCTGCGCGCGGCCCTGGCGCAGGCGCGCGAGCGCGGCCTCCTCGGCGAGAACATCCTCGGCTCGGGCTTCAGCTTCGACATCCGCATCAACCAGGGCGCCGGCGCCTTCGTGTGCGGCGAGTCGACGGCGCTCACGGCCTCCATAGAGGGTCACCGGGGCATGCCGCGCGGCAAGCACATCCGCACGGTCGCCCAGGGCCTCTGGGGCCAGCCCACCAACCTGAACAACGTCGAGAGCTACGCCAACGTGCCGTGGATCGTCAATCACGGCGCGCAGGCGTTCGCCGCCAAGGGGACGGAGACCAGCAAGGGCACCAAGATCTTCAGCCTCACCGGCAAGGTCGTGAACGGTGGCCTCATCGAGGTGCCGATGGGCGCGACGCTGCGCCACGTGATCTTCGACATCGGCGGCGGCATGCTGCCCGGCCGCGAGTTCAAGGCCGTGCAGCTGGGCGGGCCGTCCGGTGGCTGCCTGCCCGCCTCTCTGCTCGACGACCCGATCGACTTCGAGAGCCTGGTCGCCGCCGGCTCGATGATGGGCTCCGGCGGCATGGTCGTCGTCGACGACAGCACGTGCATGGTCGACTTCGTCAAGTTCTTCCTCAAGTTCACCGCCGAGGAGAGCTGCGGCAAGTGCGTGCCGTGCCGCGTCGGCAGCCAGCGGCTGCTCGAGATCATCGAGCGCATCTGCGATGGCCTGGGCACCCTCGACGACCTCGAGCGCCTCGAGACGCTGAGCGCGGACATCATCGAGGGCTCGCTCTGCCAGCTCGGCGGCAGCGCGCCCAACCCGGTGCTGAGCACCCTCCGCTACTTCCGCGAGGAGATCGAAGCGCACATCGTGGAGCACCGCTGCCCCGCCAGGGTGTGCCGCCCGCTCATCAAGTACACCATCGACCCGGACGCCTGCACCGGCTGCCACGTCTGCTTCGGGGCCTGCCCCACCCAGGCGATCAGCGGCGAGCGCAAAGAGGCTCATGTGATCGACCAGAAGCTCTGCATCAAGTGCGACACCTGCCGTCAGGTGTGCAAGTTCGACGCCATCCCCGTCGTCGACGCGCGACCGGCGCTGGTCGAAGGGAGGCAGCAGTGAGCCCGCGCACCAGGGTTGCCGTGCAGCTCACCGTCGACGGCCGCCAGCTCACCGCCCGCGAGGGCGAGACCGTGCTCGACGTGGCGCGGCGCGAGGGGATCGACATCCCCGCGCTCTGCCACCAGGAGGGCATGGCCGCGTGGGGCGCCTGCCGCCTCTGCCTGGTCGAGGTCGAAGGCCTCGACAAGCTGCAGGCGGCCTGCACCACGTGGGTCAAGGACGGCCAGGTCGTCAAGACCGACACAAAGCGCGTCCGCGCGCGCCGCGAGAGCTACCTCAAGATGTACCTCTCGGACCACAACGCCTACTGCGAGGAGCCGTGCTCGCACGCGTGCCCCACGCACATCGACATCCCGGCGTACATGGCGGCGCTCGCCTCCGGCGACGCCGCCGGCGCGGCCACCGTCGTGCGCGAGGAGCTGCCGTTCCCCGGCATCCTCGGGCGCGTGTGCCCGCGCTACTGCGAGCCGGTCTGCCGTCGCGGTGACGTGGACGAGCCCATCGCCATCTGCGCCCTGCACCGGGCGGCGGCCGACCACAGCCAGACGCTGCTGATCCCGGGCGTGCCGACCGGCCGGCGGGTCGCCGTGATCGGCGCCGGCCCGGCCGGGCTCGCCGCCGCCTGGTTCCTGGCCCAGGGCGGCCACGAGGTCACCCTGTACGACGCCAACGAGGAGCCCGGCGGGACGCTGCGCTACAGCATCCCCGAGTTCCGCCTGCCCGGGAAGGTCGTCGAGAAGGAGCTCGCCCCGCTCTGGGACGCCGGCGTACGGTTCGTCGGCGAGTCCGAGCTCGGCTACGAGGTCGACCCGGACGGCCTGTTCGACGCCGGGTTCGACGCGGTGATCATCAGCGTCGGCAACTGGGAGGAGCAGGACCACGTCCTCCCGGGCGACGACGCCGCCCTGAACGGCCTCGAGCTGCTCAAGCGCGCCCGCGAAGGCCGAGCGGTCAAGTTCACGCAGAAGGTCGTCGTCATCGGCGACGGCATCACCGCCTTCGACGTCGCGCGCACGGCGCGCCGCAAGGGCGCCAAGGAGGTCGTCGTCGTCGCCCAGCACGAGGCCGACGACATCCCCGCCGGCGCCCGTGACCTGGCCGCCGCCCTCGAGGAGGGCGTCAGGGTCGAGTTCGGCGCCCTGGCGAAGAAGGTCAAGGCCAAGGCCGGCAAGGCGCAGGGTGTGGAGTGCGTCCGCGTCGCGCGCGAGAAGGGCCGGCGCAAGGAGGTCCGCGGCTCGCGCTTCGAACTCGCCGCGACGACCGTCGTCATGGCCACCGGCTACGCGCCCAAGCTCGGCGACAGCGCCGACTACCTGCCCATGGCGGACTCGCGCCTGATCGCCAACTACTACACGGGGCGCACGCCCGAAGAGGGCGTGTTCGCCGCCGGCGACGCCATCACCGGATCGCGCTCCGTGATCCACGCGGTGGCGAGCGGCAAGCGCTCGGCGCTCGCCGTCGACGCCTGGCTGCGCGGTGAGGACCTCGAGGACCTCGAGGAGCGTCTCGCCGTGTTCAACGGCATGCCGTACCTCGACCAGCTCAGGGACGAGGAGCAGCTGGGCGAGCTCGGCGCGCGTCTCGCCGAGCGCAGCCCCGTGTGGCTCAAGATGGGCGCGAGCGCCGAGCCCGCGCCTCGCGCCACCATGCCCAAGGTCGGCAGGCA
>JBLMXT010000206.1:0-2784 GCA_050257915.1 Deltaproteobacteria bacterium | reverse complement strand
CCAGGTCCACCGCCGGAGGACAGGCGCCCGGGTTCCGGGTGCTCGTGGAGAACGCCCCCGACCTCGGGCGCGTGCTCGTCGTGGCCATCCCCCTCGACGAGACCCGGCAGACGCTGACGAGGCTGCTGACCATCGAGGTCGTCGTCTCGCTCGCGGTGCTCGCCGCGCTGGCGGCGGCCGCCTGGTGGCTGATCAAGCGCGACCTGCGGCCGCTCGAGACCATGGCCGTCACGGCCGACGCGATCGCCGCCGGCGACCTGACGCGGCGGGTGCAGCCGGCCGAGCCGCGGACGGAGGTCGGACGGCTCGGCCTCAGCCTGAACACGATGCTCGGCCGCATCGAGGAGGCGTTCGCGGAGCGCGCCGCCACCGAGGAGAAGCTGCGGCGCTTCCTGGCCGACGCCTCGCACGAGCTGCGCACGCCGCTGACCAGCATCCGCGGGTACTCGGAGGTGTTCGAGCGCGCCAAGGACGACCCCGAGGACCTCGAACTGGCGATGCGCCGCATCGAAGAGGAGAGCAAGCGCATGGGCGTGATGGTCGAGGAGCTGCTGGTGCTCGCGCGGCTCGGCGAGGGGCGCGAGCCGGAGAGACTGCCGGTGGATCTCGCGCGCCTCGTGGCCGACGCCGTGAACGACGCGCGCGCCGCCGCGCCGGCGCGCGACATCACGCTCGAGAGCGTCGAGACGGCCGACGTGCTGGGCGACGACCACCAGCTCCGCCAGGTCGTCGCCAACCTGCTGGACAACGCGCTCCGCCACACGCCCGAAGGAGCGCGGATCCACGTGGCGTTGCAGATCCACGAAGGCCGCGCCGAACTGGCCGTCGCCGACGACGGCCCCGGCCTCGAGGCGGACGTGGCCGCCAAGGTGTTCGAGCCCTTCTTCCGCGCCGACGCGTCGCGCGCCCGCGAGTCGGGCGGCGCCGGCCTCGGCCTCGCCATCGTCGCCGCCATCGTGGAGGCTCACGACGGCGACGTGCGGCTGGACACGGCGCCCGGGGCCGGCGCGACGTTCACGGTCACGCTGCCGCTGCTCGGCGGACGTTAGACCCCTGCGCCCTGCGCCGACCAGGCGTCCGCCTACGCCAGCGCGGGCCTGGCCTCGAGCCTTGCGAAGACATCTCTGGCTTCGGCGAGCGGTCCTGCCGCCTCCCGCGCTCTCCCCAGCACGGTCAGGCAGCGCGCACGGCCGAACAGCGCGTGCGCCTGCTCCGCAGGGACGCCCCACTCTCGCCAGCGACCGGCGGCGTCGGAGAAGCCGGCGGCGGCGGCCTCGTGGTCGCCACGCGCTTCCGCCAGTGCCGCCCGCACCGTCGTGTCGACATGATGATCCCAGGGAGTGCTCAGCCGCTCGATGGAGCACAGGTGCAGTGCGAGCTCGACGTCGCCCTCGTGAAGCATGTCCCGCAGCACCGGCAGGACGATCTCCTGCCCGATCGCTGCGACCACGCCGCGCTCCAGCGCGCCGACCTCCCGCAGGAGGTTCATGGCCCTCTGCCCCTGGCCAAGCGCCTGGAGCGCGACGGCGCTGCCGGCCAGGGCGAGCACCTTGCACCACCTGATCTCGTTCTCGCGGCCCTTCTCGATCAGCCACTCCACCCACGGCGACGCCTCTCCGGCTTGACCGCGCTCGACCAGAAGGACGGCCAGGACGGATCGCAGCAGCACGTGCGTGAAGACGTCGTCCGCACGGTCGAGCTCCGGTTCGAGGTCGCGAGCCTCCGCGAGGGCCTCGTTCCACGCGCCGGCGTGGCGAAGCCCAACGAAGAGTCCGGCGCGGTGAGCGCGCAGAAAGCTTGAGCTCCCACGAAGCCGGGCCGCCTTTATCCCCCTCCTGGACATCGCCAGCGAGGCCTCGACGCCGCGCAGAGCAAGGAGCGCGGAACCTGTGTTGAACTGTAGAACGAGCAGTTCCTCACCGAGACCGAGTCGGCTCGCGGCCGCAAGGGCGTCTTGCAGGTCGTCGAGTCCGCCCACGTCGCCAAGGTCGATGCGCGCCATCCCTCGGCAGCCCAGGGCGTCCACGGCCTCCGGGACGTCAAGGCCTCCGCTGGCTGCGATGGTCCGCTCTGACCGGCGGATCGCCTCCTCGGGGCCGCCGGCCGTGCGCTG
Organism: Deltaproteobacteria bacterium; assembly: GCA_050257915.1. Lineage (GTDB taxonomy): Bacteria > Actinomycetota > Thermoleophilia > UBA2241 > UBA2241 > CAIXSE01. The sequence continues at coordinate 671 of JBLMXT010000206.1, read as the reverse complement.
CTGCAGCGGTACCCACGAGAGCCTCGACAGGACCCGCGTCAACTCACGCGACGGCCCATCGTCCGCGAGCAGCTGGCCGGCTTCCTCGACGAAGTGGACGTACGGCTTCCCGAGCTCCGCCGCCACATCGCTCTGGACGCAGAGAGCCGACGCTGTGCCTCTGAGGTCTGCGGCGGCGCGCAGGGACGCCACGGCGCCGTCTATCACGGACTCCGCCTCGTGATTCCGTCCCGTCCGCAGCAGGGCCATGGCGCGACTTGCGAGCGCCCGCCCGTACATCGCATCAGCCGGATCGATGAGCTCGAGCGCCCGGGCGAGGTAGCGCTCGGCAGCGGGGACGTCGACCGCGAGCGCGTGCGTGCCGGCGAACTCCAGGCTGCGAGCGGCGAGCGGCCGGAGCGCCTCGGCGAGCTCGCGGCGACCTGCCGCCTTCGCAAGGTCGTGCGCGGTCGCGTAGTGGTGGGCGACGATGCCCGCGTGATCCTCGGGGCGCCCCCTCGCCTTCTCCTCCAGCCACGCGGCGGCGGCGGCATGGCGGCGTGCCCGTTCCGCCCTCGTCTGCTGGCCGTACGCCACGTCGCGGGCCAGCGCGTGCCAGAAGAGGTACTCCGCCTCTCCCTCGAGCGAGGACGTCACGGCCGGACGTACGAACTGGCGATCTACGAGCGCAG
>JBLMXT010000205.1:0-8433 GCA_050257915.1 Deltaproteobacteria bacterium | reverse complement strand
CGTCATCTCGCTGGACGAGATGTCGACGGGCGCCTGCTCCATGGCCGCGTCGAAGGCGGCGATGAGCGCCATGCCGAGCTCGGTGGGCTCCACGGGGTTGTCGCGCACGTAGTTGCGGTCGTAGAGGTGCTGGATGATGTCGGCGCGCGTGGCCTTGGTGCCCAGGCCGAGCTCCTCCATCTTCTCGAGCAGCTTGCCCTGGCCGTAGCGCCCCGGAGGCTGCGTCTCCTTGGCCTCCGAGCGCAGGTCGAGCACCTCGAGCGTGTCGCCCGGCTGCAGCGGCGGCAGCGGACGGTCGCGCTTGGCCGCGTACTTCTCGTAGACCTCGAGGTAGCCGAGGCTCGCCACGCGGGCGCCGTAGGCGAGGAACGGCTCCGGGCCCAGGCTGATGTCGACGCGCTGCCGCTCGATGACGGCCGCCGGCAGCAGCGTCGCCAGGAAGCGCCGGGCGACCAGGTCGTAGACCTTGGCCTGGTCGCCGCTCAGCTCCTTCCTGGGTACGCCGACCGGGTAGATCGGCGGGTGGTCGGTGGTGCGCTTCTTGCCGCGGGAAGGCGTGAGCTTGTCCTGGCCGGCCAGCCGGGCCGCCGTGGCGGCCACCGGCTGCCACCGCGCGAGCTCGCGGAGGCTGCCGTGCAGATCGAGCGACGGCGGATACACGGTGTTGTCCGTGCGCGGGTAGCTGATGAGGCCGTCGAGGTAGAGCGACTCGGCGGCGCGCATGGCGCGCGCCGGGGTCATGCCGGCGCCCGACGCCGCGCTCATGAGCGCGGTGGTGTTGAACGGCGCCGGCGGCTTGTCCTGGCGCGGCTCGGCCTTGTATGCCGTGACCTCGCCGGTCTCGACGCGAGCGCGCTCGAGCGCCTTCTCCATCGCCTCCTGGGTATCGAAGCGGCCGTTCGCGTGCGCCACCTCGAAGGGGGCGCCGTCGTGCTCGAGTGTGGCCTTGATCTCCCAGTAGGGCACCGCGACGAAGGCGCGCCGCTCGAGCTCGCGGTCGACCACGAGGCGAAGCGTCGGCGACTGGACGCGACCCACCGAGAGGTAGTCCGAGCCGTACCGGTACGAGGCGAGCGACATGAAGCGCGTGAGCACCGCCCCCCAGATGAGGTCGATGTCCTGGCGGGAGTGGGCCGCCTCGGCGAGGTTGAAGTCCACGGTGGACGGCTTGGCGAAGGCGGCGTTGACCTCCTCCGGCGTGAGCGCCGAGTAGCGCACGCGTACGTGCCGGTCCACGACGGCGGCCGGCAACATGGGCTTGACGTGCGGGTCGCCGTTCGAGGGCGCGGGCGCCGGCGCCTTGGCGCGCGCCTCGCCGTCCTTGGCGGCGGCGACCTTGCGCTTCTTCTTCTCGGGCTTGTCGCCGGGGTTGTGCTTGAGCGCGTCGCCGCGCAGGATCTCGAGGGCCTCGTGGCCGATGAGCTCGCCCTCGCGGTCGTAGTCGGTGGCGATGACGAGCTCGGTGGCGCCTTTGGCGACCGTGCGCAGCGCGGCCAGGGTGCCGGCGGCGCCGCCGTCCACCACCCAGGCGAGACCCGGCTTCTCGATCATGTCGCCGAGGTACTTGAGACTCCAGCGCTTGTAGGTGTTGGGGAACACGGTCTCCATGACGTGCCCGCGCAGCCCGATGGCCACGGCATCGCCGCCGTCGTGGGTGAAGTGGTACGACCTGACCTTCTGGCGGCCGCGGCCGTGCTCCTTGACGGCCACCTTGCCGCCCAGGATCTCCGCGATCTTGCGCGCGGCCGAGTCCTTTTCTGTGACGATGAGCTTCACTGCCACCTCAATGACGATAGAGAGAGACGACCAAGACTGCCGGAGTTAATACCACCCGGCAAACCCGGCAGTCGAGATTGACGTTGGCGCTGCCGGTCAGGCGAGTGCGGCGAGGGCCTCGTCGCGCGTGGCGTGCATGGAGAACACGCGGTCGAGGCCGGTGATGCTGAGCACGCGCTCGACCGGCCGCGTGGTGACGACGATGGTCATCGCGCCGCCCGAGCCGTGCACGCGGCGCACCCCGCCGATGAGGACGCCGAGGGCGGTCGAGTCGATGAAGGTGATCTGGCTGAGGTCGACCACGAGCCGTTTCACGCCGGCGTCCAGCAGTTCGAGGAGACACTCCTTGAACTGCGGGGCCGTGTAGATGTCGACCTCCCCGCTGAGGACGATCACCCCGAGGTCGTCGTCGAGACGTTCGCTGGAGACACTGAACATGTCACTCATGGACCGGACCCCTTAGTTGGTCGGCGATGGCGATGGTTTCGGCGTGGAGCCCGGCGTGTTCTCCTTGATCCAGGCCTTGACCTGCGGCGCGTCCGGGGACTGCGGGTCGAGCTCGAGGAACTTGCTGAAGGCGAGCAGTGCCGTGCTGGTGTCGCCCGCGTTGATGGCCACGCTGGCCATCTCGAAGTACGCCTGCGGGTCCTTGGGCTTGAGCGCCGTGATCTCACCGTAGATGCTGGTGGCGGCCTGGTAGTCCTGCAGGAAGAGCTGGATGTCGGCGATGCGCCGCAGCACCTCCAGGCGCTGCTCCCGGGCGTCCTTGCCCTTCTGCTCGGCGAGCAGCTCGTCGGCCTTGGTGTAGGCCTCCGCCGCCCGCAGCCAGAAGGCCTTCTGGGCGGCGGACCCCTGCTGCTCCTGGTTGGCGCGGAACTCGAGCTGCTCGGCCAGGTTCCTCCACGCCGCGACATCCGTGGGGTCAGCGTCGACCGCGGCCTGATACTTGGCGATCTGCTGGTCCAACTCCTGGGTCACGTCCTGCTGGCTGCTGTTGAACCACGTACAGCCGTTGAGCACGCCCGAGTACCCGACGACGAGGAAGGCGGCCATGAGGAAGGCCATCCCGCCGAAGACGATCTTCTGCCAGAACTTGACCTTGCGACGATCGAGCAGCACTTAGGCCTTCTCCTCTCGGTGGACTGGCGTCACGTGCCACCAGCCGGAGTCGGCGCCGCCGACCTCGACGGCGCCGGTGAGCACGCGGTCCTGGAGCTTCTCGCGGACGGCGATGGCCCGCGCCCGGATGGCGGCGGCGTCGACGTCCAGGTGGACCCGGTCGCGGTACAGGGCACGCCCGCCGACGACCGTGAGCGTGACGTCGTCCTGGTTGGCGCCGTAGACGAGCGCCGAATACGGATCGGCGATCGGCGCGAAGTGCGAGCGCGAGACGTCGACGGCGATGAGGTCGGCCCACTTGCCGGGCTCGAGGCTGCCGACCGCGTCCTCCATGCCCAGCGCCTCCGCGCCCCCCAGCGTGGCGATGCGCACGCACTGCTGGGCGTCGAGCACGCCCACGTCGCGCTCGACCGCGCGGTGCAGGAACAGCATGGTCCGCATCTCGTCGAACATGTCCATGATGTTGCTCGAGGCCGGGCTGTCCGTGCCGAGGCCGACACGCACGCCCTCGTGAAGGAGGTCGGCGAGCGGGGCGACGCCGCAGCCGAGCTTGGCGTTGCTCTTGGGGCAGTGGGCCACGGCGGCGTTCTTGGCGCGCAGGATGCGGATGTCGTCGCGCGTCACGTTGACGCAGTGGACGGCGAGGAAGTCCGGGTGCAGCACGTCCCACTGCTGCAGGTACTTGATGGGCGTGACGCCGTAGGGCTGGACCAGCATGCGCTCCCAGCCCATCTTCTCGCGGTAGTCGTGCGCGAACTTGCCCGAGCCGGAGCGGATGTAGGTGAGCTCGTCCTGGCTCTCGGCCACGTGGCTCATGACCTTGAGGTGGCGCTCGCGCGCGAGTGCGCTCACGGCCTGGTAGAGCCGGCTGGAGACCGTGTACGGGGCGTGCGGCGCCAGGCCGACCTCGAACGTGGCGGGGGCGGCGGCCTGCGCGCCGTCGAGCCGCCGCACCACGTCCGCCATGGTCTCGTCGAAGCGGGCGTCGTCGACGCCGAACACCTCGAGGTACAGGCGGCCGCGGAGCCCGGCCGTGCCGGCCGCCTCGAGCGTCGCCGCGCCGTAGCTCGTGTCGGCGAGTGTGGTGATGCCGGACGAGATGGCCTCCATGGCGCCCAGCTGGGCGCTGATGAGGTACTCGTCCGGCGTGAGCGACGCCTTGACGTCGACGAGACTGATGATCCAGTCGCCGAACTCGGCGTCGTCGAGGATCCCGCGGAACGTGGTGTACTCCATGTGGCTGTGGCAGTTGACGAAGCCCGGCATGATGATCGACCGCCCCGTGTCGACGACCGCCGCGCCGGGGTGGTCGGCGATCAGCCGCGGAGCGGGACCGACGGCGACGATGCGCCCGCTTCCGCCCACGGCGACGCCCCCGTCGGGCAGGACGGGCGCGGCCACCGGGAGTACCCAGTCGGCACGGTAGATCGTGATGTCGCGGTCGGTGTCGGTCATGCGGTCGCCCACAGCGTGAGGGAGGCGCTTCGGCCCCCCACGTGGCAGGAGTATAGGGGAGCCCCGAGCACAGTGGCAAACACCGCCGTCGCTCACGACGGGAGGGCTCCCGGCGGTATACTCCCCGCACAGCGACGGGAGGGCCGCAGCGTGGAGCAGGGACAGGGACCGAGCATCTCGGCGGACGTCGTCACCAGCGCGGTCTGGGACGCGGTGAAGGGCCTCGCGGGTGTCCGCGACCTCTATCGCAACCCCCTGCAGAGCCTGGGCGAGCGGGTCCACCTGGAGCGCCACGGCCCCGTGCGCCTGGACGAGGGCGAGGACGGCCCGCTTCTCGAGATCCACCTGGTCGTCGACGCCGGCTCGGACCTGGCCGCCGTCGGCGAGGCGGTCGCCCGCGCCGGCGCCACCTACCTCACGCGCACGACCGGCAACCCGATCACCCGCGTCGAGGTGTACGTCGACGACATCGCCGATCCCTCCACGTGAGGGCGATCGACCTGACCGTCGCCAGCAGCGACCTGCTGGCCCCCTGCTGTTCCACCTGCACGTGGTGGCTCACGCGGCCCGGCATCACGGCCGGCCCCGGGCTGCGGCGCGAGTGGGAGCGCGAGGCCGAGACCGAAGCCGGGTTCTTCGGGCGGGCGCTGCTCGAGGGCGACGCGGTGATCGGCTGGATGCACGTCGCCGCGGCCAGTCTCGTCCCGCGTGCCCGCGCCCTGCCGGCGGGCCCCTCCTCCGCCGACGCCTACCTGCTCACCTGCGCCTACTTCTACGACGAGGAGTACCTGCACGGCTTCCGCTTCCTGCTGCAGGAGATCGAGGCGGCGCTCAAGCACCGCCGCGTCGCGGCGCTGGAGGCGTTCGGCCTGCGCCACGCCCGCGGCGACGACGCCTTCCGCGGCTACCTGCGGGAGCTCAACCTCTTCAACCCGGACGTGCTCGAGGGCGGCGGCTTCAGGCAGGTACAGCAGAAGGGCGACGTGGCCAGGTTCCGTCTCGACCTCGCCGCGCTCATCGAGGCGCCGCGCCGCAGCGTCGCCTGGGAGCCCGTCAAGGCGCCGGCGGGCACGCAGCCCGTGTGACGACCGGGCAGGCTCCGGCCGGGGCCGCCTACCGGTACAGCCGCGGCAGGCGCTGCTTCCAGTCGTCGGGAGCGACCGCCTCCAGCGCGTCGTCGAGCGTGACGATCCCCAGCAGCCGCCGTTCTTCGTCGACCACGGGGATGGCCAGGAGGTCGTACTTGGTCATGATCCGGCCGACCTCCTCCTCGTCCACGTCGGCCGTCACCTCCACGACATCGTCCTCCATGAACGTCGTCATCTGATCGTCAGGGGCGGCGAGGACGAGGTCGCGCAGGCTCACCACGCCGACGAGCCGCTCCTCGGCGTCGACGACGTAGAGGTAGGTCATCATGTGCTGCTCGGGGCGCTCCCGGCGAATCCAGGCGAGCGCCTTGCCCGCCGTGGCCTTGCGCGGCAGCATCACGAAGTCGGTGGTCATGAGCGACCCCGCCGTGTGCTCGGGGTGGCTGGCGAGGCGGCGCAGGTCCTGCTCGCGCTTGTCCGGGAGGCGCGCGAGGAGCTCCTGCGCCAGCGTGTCCGGCAGGTGGCTCAGCACGTCCGCGGCCTCGTCCGCCTCGATGTGCTCGAGGACCTGCGCGGCGCGCTCCAGCGGCATCTCCTGCAGCGCCGCGCTGCGCAGCCCCTCTTCCATCTCCTGCAGCGTGTCCGCAGCGAGGCTGGCGTTGAGGGCGGCGAGCACCGCGGCGCGTTCCCGGGTGCCGACCTGGCTGATCACCTCCGCGATGTCTGCCGGGTGCAGCTCCGCGAGCTCGGCGAACGATTCCACGAAGTTGAGCCGCGACAGGCGCAGCGCGATCAGGTTGACGTCGTTCCAGGGGACGAAGTCGCCGCTCTTCTTCGGCAGGCGGCGCGAGATGAAGCCCAGGCCGAAGCGCCGGGCCAGCGCCGCGGAGCTGGCGTCGACGCCGGCGACCACGAGGTGGTCCTCGTCCGGCGCGAGCACCACGTCCTGCACGCGCACGAACGCGCGCCGGCGCATGTCCAGCACCTGGTTGTCGAGAAGCGCGTCCACCAGCGGGAGCTCGTCCGGGCGCAGCGACGCCGCCTTGACCGCCTCGAGCGGCACGCCCAGCAGCAGCCGCTCGCCGTCGACGTCGATCTCGCCGACCTGCGCCCAGGAGGCGGCGAGCTGCCCCTCGTCGCGGTCGATGAAGAAGGCGGTCACGACCGGGCGGTCGGTCGCCGTGCTCGCCACGACGTCGGCGAGCTCGCCGACCTCCGCTCCGGCGACGTCGAGGACCTTCATGCCGTCGAGCTCGGAGAGCGCCAGCGAGCCGGGGATCTCTTCCATGGGGGGACGCACGTCCTTTCGTGGCGGGTGCCCGACGAGAATGCCAGTCGGGTGGAAGACCGTCAATCACCGCGCCGTCGGGGCCGTTCACAACGATGGCGCTCGTAGGCACCCGGTGCTGTATGCTCTCGCGGTCTGACCCCCCATCCACGACCCCGAAGGAGGACGAGGTCTCAATGCAAGCTGCAGAAGCCGGCTCGGGAGGACTCGAGCGGCTGTTCAAGTTCAAACAGTGGGACACGTCGGTCAAGCGCGACACGCTGGCAGGGCTCGCGACCTTCATGGTCATGGCCTACATCATCTTCGTGAACCCGACCATCCTCGGCCTCGGCGGCGACCCCAAGGGTCTCCCCTTCGCCGCGGCTCTGACGTCGACCTGTCTCGTCGCCGGCGTGATGACCATCCTCATGGGGCTGGTCACCAACCGCGCCTACGCGATCGCCCCCGGCATGGGACTCAACGCCGTCGTGGCGTTCAGCCTCGTCCTCGGCCAGGGGCTCACGATGGCCGAGGCCATGGGCCTCATCGTCCTCGAGGGCGTCGCCATCACCATCCTCGTCATCACCGGCTTCCGTGAGGCGATCTTCAAGGCGATCCCGATCGAGCTCAAGAAGGCGATCGTGGTCGGTATCGGCTTCTTCATCCTCTTCATCGGGCTCGTGGACGGCGGGCTCATCAACGTCAACGGCGGCACGCCGGTCGGACTCGTGGAGCTGGGGACCGTGCCGATGGTGCCGCTCGCCGTCACCGTGTTCGGGCTGGTCGTGACCATCGTCATGCTGGCGCTGCGCTGGCGCGCCGCGATCCTCCTCGGCATCGTGTTCGCGACGATCTTCGCGATCATCCTGAACTACGCCTGGGGCAAGGACGCCGGGTTCCTCGTGGGGCAGGCGATCATCCCGACCGATATCGTGGCGAGCCCGGACTTCAGCCTCGTCGGCGACTTCAGCTTCGGCGCCTTCGGCAAGCTCGGCGTCACGGCGGCGGTCCTGTGGATCTTCAGCCTCATGCTGAGCGACTTCTTCGACACGATGGGCACCCTCGTGGGCGTGGGCGGCGAGGCCGGCTACCTCGACAAGAAGGGCGACCTCCCGCAGGTGAACCGCCCGCTGCTCGTCGACTCGCTCGCCGCCGTCGCCGGTGGCGCGGTCAGCGCCTCTTCGGCAACCACCTACATCGAGTCCGGCGCCGGCGTGGCGCAGGGCGGCCGCACCGGCTGGGTGGCGATCGTCGTGGGCGTGCTGTTCCTGGTGGCCATGTTCTTCTCGCCGATCTTCGGCGTCGTGCCCGGCCAGGCGACCGCGGCGGCGCTCGTCATCGTCGGCTACCTCATGATGGCGACGCTGACCAAGGCCGAGAGCGAAGCCGACCACGACACGACCGAGCCCAGGGCGGGCATCAACTTCGGCAACCTGGCCTTCGGCCTGCCCGCCGTGCTGATCATCACCATCATGCCGCTCACGTACAGCATCACCAACGGCATCGGCGCGGGGTTCATCGCCTACGTGCTCATCCGGGTCGTGCAGGGCAAGGCGCGCGAGGTGAGCTGGATGCTCTGGGTCTCCTCCGTCGCCTTCATCATCTACTTCATCTTCCCGTGGTTCCAGGCCCAGGGCTGGGTCTGAGACCGGACTGACCGGTCCCCGGAGGACCCTCACCAGGGCCTCCCGCGCCATGGGAACGGATGCGGACAGGGGCGGGCCGCCG
>JBLMXT010000204.1:0-4175 GCA_050257915.1 Deltaproteobacteria bacterium | reverse complement strand
ACGCGCATACGAGCTTGACATTCCATTTCGCGAGTGAATCAACTTGACGCTGCAGTCAGGAGGACCCGTGCTGGGTGGGTGGTGTCAGCGTCGCTCATCCCGGCACCGGACAGGGGGGGACACGATGCCGGAGGCGAGACTCACCGTCTGGGGCGAGAGCGAGTGCCGTCGCGTACACGAGGTCACGCTCGAGCTGCTCGCCGACACCGGCGTGGACGTCCGCCACGAGCCGTCGCTGGGGCTCTTCCGCAACGCCGGCGCTTCCATCGACGGTCGGCGCGTCCGCATCCCCGCCCGCCTTGTGGAGGATGCTCTCGCGGCCGCGCCGCGCGTGTGGGCGCTCAAGCCGCGCGGCGGCGCCACGGAGCCGCTCATCCTGCGCGACGGACAGGTCTACTACGGTACCGGCTCGGATGTGCTGTACCTGCGGGACCCGGAGACCGGTGCGCGGCGCCGGGTCCGCCGCGCCGACGTCGAGGGCATGGCCGCTCTCTGCGAGGCTCTGCCCAACATCGATTTCGTCATGTCGATGGGCCTGCCGGAGGACGCCTCGCAGGAGATAGACGACCTCGTCCAGGTCGCGGCGATGCTGCGGGGCACGCGCAAACCCATGCTCGTGGCGCCGCGCGACGGCTCGGTGCTCGCGCGTATGCAGGAGATGGCGGCGCTGTGCGGCGAGAAGGACAGCTTCGGCGTCTACGCCATGCCCTCGCCGCCGCTCATGCACGACCCCGACGCGCTCACCAAGGTCATCGGCTGCGCGGACCTGCTCATCCCCCTCGTGTATGCGCCGGCGCCGAACATGGGCGCCACCGCACCTCGCAGCATCCCCGGGGCCGTGCTCGTCGGCAACGCCGAGACCCTGAGCGGCCTCGTGCTGCACCAGCACGTGCGCAGGGGGGCGCCGTTCGTCTACGGCGCCGGCGCCGGCGCCATGGACATGCGCACCATGACCGATCCCTACGTCTCGCCGGACGCGCTGCTCGCCCAGCAGGTCGGTGTGGACATGGCCCGGTACTACGGCCTGCCGAGCTTCTCCTACGCCGGCATGTCCGACGCCAAGCTGCTCGACGAGCAGTGGAGTGCCGAGGCCGCCCTCAGCATGGCCTACGGCTCGCTCTCGCGGGCCACGCTCCTGCATGACGTCGGCTACCTCGAGTCCGGGCTGCAGAGCAGCTACGAGTCCATCGTGCTCGGTGACGAGCTCGTGGGCTACGCGCGCCAGTTCATGCGCGAGGTGCCGGTGGACGACTACAGCCTCGCGCTCGACGAGATCAAGGCCGCCGGACCGGGCGGCAGTCACCTCGGGACGAAGTACACGCGCCGGCACCACCGGGAGTTCTGGGCGCCGGCGCTTCTCGACCACGCCGTGCACGACCGCTGGGCCGCCCAGGGCGCCATGACGCTCGGCGCCCGCGTGCGCGAGCGCCTCGCCGGACTCCTCGCCGTGGAGCGTCCGTTCGCGCTCACCGGCGAGCAGGACGCCCGCCTGGAGGCGCTCCTCGTGGAGGCGCTCGCCGACCGGGCCGCGGAGGTGTGAGCCCGGCCGCAGCCGCGGCGGCGACGCCGTGGCGCCGGCGATGGCGCCGCCGGAGGAGCTGAGGGCCGCCCGTCATCGGGGGTGTACACTGGTGCTCCCGCCCCCGCCACGATCAGGCTGTAACTCCCTGCCGCATGTCGACGTCTAACCTCCACAAGTGGGCGATGCTGCCCGACCCGACGCCCGCCGACCTGGCGCGTGCCGCGGCGGGCGACGTCGACGCCTTCAAGACGATCGTGGAGCGATATCAGGGCATGGTCTACTCGGTGGCCTACAATGTGCTCGGCAACCACACCGACGCGGAAGACGCGGCGCAGGAGTCGTTCCTGCGCTGCTACCGCAAGCTGGCGCAGTACCGCGGCGAGGCGACGTTCAGCACCTGGCTGTTCCGGCTCGCGCTCACCGCGTCGGTCGACTACCAGCGCCGCGAGCGACGCCGGCCGGAGCCGGTCGAGGTGCCCGACGTCGCCGAGGGGGGGCAGACCGAACTCGGCGACGGCATCAGCGCCGCCACCCTGACCGCCGCCCTCCAGGACCTGCCCGACGACTACCGCGTGCCCACGGTGCTGCGGGACATCTACGGTCTGCCCTACCAGGAGATCGCCGACCTCACGGCTCGCCCGTTGGGCACCGTGAAGGTCATGGTCCACCGGGGGCGCGCGTCGTTGCGCCTGCGCCTGCGCGCGGAGCGGGAGTCCTGATGGACTGCAGCTACTTCCGCTCGCGCCTCAACCAGTTCCTGGACGGCGAGCTCGGCTACCTCGACGTCGCCGAGCTCCAGAGCCACCTCAGCTTCTGTCCGCACTGCGCCGCCGAGCTCGCTCAGCTGAGCGAGGTGCGCGGCGCCATGGCTGTCTGGGGAGAGGTCGAGATCGCGCCGCCGCCGGGGTTCGCGGACCGTGTCGCGGCGGCGGCCGCTCTCGAGGCCAAGCCGGGCGAGGCCACGCTTGGGCGCGTCATCGGCGACGCGCTCGACGCGCTCGACGGCACCCTCGGCCGCCTCCCGCTGCCGGGTGGCCGCACCGTTCCCGTCAAGAACGTCCTCGGGTACGGCATCGCCGCGACCGCCGTCCTCATCCAGGTGGAGCGCTACCTCCGCCGCACCAGGGAGCTGAAGCCGCTGTGAAGCTGACCCACGAGCAGGTGCTCGCGCTGCTGCCGCATCGCCCGCCGTTCCTTCTGGTCGACGAGGTCGTCGACGGAGAGCCCGGCGCGCGCTGCGTGGCGGTCCGCACGCTCCGCGACGACGACTGGTGGTTCGCCGGGCACTTCCCCGGCAACCCGGTCATGCCCGGGGTGCTCATCGTCGAGGCGCTCGCACAGACGGCCACTATCGCCGCCGCGAGCGCGGCGCCCGAGGCGGTCGCCGCCGGCGAGGCGCCGCCGTCGGCCGACGCCGCCCCCGGCGGCGACAAGGTCGGTCTGTTCGCCGGCATCGACAAGGTCCGCTTCAAGCGCGTCTGCAAGCCCGGCGACACGCTGACCCTGGAGGCGGAGATCATCGCCGTGCACGGTCCGGTGGGCCGCGCCAGGGTCAAGGCGACCGTGGAGGGCCAGCTGGCCTGCCGTGGGGAGCTCATGTTCGCCATCGTCGACGCGGCGGCCGTCGCGTCCGGAGAGGCCAAGCTGTGATCGGCCTGCGCCGCGGCCTCGTGCGCGGGTCGCGCATCAGCGCGCTCGGCGTGCACGTGCCCGAGCGCGTGCTCACCAACGACGAGATCAGCCAGTTCCTGGACACGTCCGACGAGTGGATCACCACGCGCACGGGTATCCGCGAGCGGCGCATCGCGCGCGTGGACGAGGCGGCGAGCGACCTGGGCGAGGTCGCCGCCCGCCGGTGCCTCGAGTCCGGCGGCCTCGACGCTGCCGACCTCGACCTCGTCATCGTCACGACCATCTCGCCGGACCACATCATGCCGGCGACCGCGTCCATCGTCGCCGAGAGGATCGGTGCCGGCAAGGCGGGCGCGTTCGACGTCCAGGCGGGGTGCACCGGGTTCGTCTACGGACTCGCCATCGCGACCGCGTTCGTCTCCGCGAACATCTACACCAACGTGCTCGTCGTCGGCGCCGAGGTCCTCAGCAAGATGGTGGACTGGGAGGACCGCAGCACCTGCGTCCTCTTCGGCGACGGCGCCGGCGCCGTGCTCGTGCAGCCGACCGACAACGGCAGCATCTTCAGCTTCGACCTGGGCAACGACGGCAGCGGCGCCCCCAGCCTCCTGGTGCCGGCCGGCGGAAGCCGCATGCCGGCCACCTTCGACACCGTCCGCGACCACGAGCACGCCATGCACATGACCGGCAGCGAGGTGTTCAAGTTCGCCACCCGCACCGTGGTCGACTCGTGCCAGAAGGTCCTCTCGGACGCCGAGATCACGGTCGACGACGTGGACCTGTTCGTCCCCCACCAGGCCAACATCCGCATCATCGAGTCGGCCTCGCGCCGGCTGGGCATGAGGGAGGGCCAGGTGTTCGCCAATCTCGACCGGTACGGCAACACCTCCTGCGCGTCCATCCCCATCTGCCTGCACGAGGCCAGCGAGAGCGGCCGCCTCAAGAAGGGCGACACATTGCTCATGGCCGGATTCGGCGCCGGACTCACCTGGGGCTCGTGTCTCACCAAGTGGGAGCTGTA
>JBLMXT010000203.1:0-6996 GCA_050257915.1 Deltaproteobacteria bacterium | reverse complement strand
TGCCAGCTTGCTGATCCGTCGTGAGAAGTACCCCACCGACTGGGGTGTCCTGTTCCTCATCGGTATCGCCGGGTCGCTGATCGCCGGGATCGTCGTCAATCTCCTCATGGGCGAGGGGTTCAAGATCGCCCCAGGCGGGATCATCGGCTCCATCGCCGTGGCGTGCCTGCTGCTCTGGCTGTACGTGCGCGCGCAGAACCGCGGCCACGAGAAGCGGCGCAGCGCACCGCGCGCCAACGGCCAGCACCGCGAGCGCAAGGGCGGCAGGAGGCACCACACCAAACGGTAGCCACAGGGACCCCCACGCTCCCCGCGCCGGTCGCGTCGCGCCCCCAGTGGTCCATACTGTAGGGATGAGCCGCGCCCTCATCGTCGTCGCCAACCGCGAGGACTTCCCCGAGCCCGCCTTTCCCGTCGGCGCGTTGTATGTGGCGAGGGCCGTCGAAGCCGCCGGCGGCGAGGCGCGCGTCTTCGACGCGGGGGGGTACCGGCGGCCGCTGCCGGCGCTGCAGGAGGAGCTGAAGGCGTGGCGGCCCGACACCGTCGGGCTCTCGCTGCGCAACGCCGACAACGCCTCCTGGCCGTGCACGCTCACCTATGCGGGCTGGTACGCGCGCGTGGCGGCCGCCGTGCGCGAGGCCGCGCCGCAGGCGCGGCTCGTCCTCGGCGGCCCGGCGTTCTCGATCTTCCCCCGGGAGATGCGCCGTGCCTTGCTCGTCGCCGACGGCGTGGTCGGCGACGGCGAGGTGGCGGCTCGCCTGCTCGTGGAGGGCCGCCTGCCGGCCGGTGTCTGCGAGCACCCGCTCGCGGACCTGAACGGCGTGGGCCTGCCCGACGACCTCGCCGGCGTCTTTCCCGGGGCCGCCCGGTACCGCACGGCCGGCGTGCAGACGGCGCGCGGCTGTCCGCACGGGTGCGTCTACTGCACGTACCCGGGGCTCGAGGGCACACGCCTGCGGCGGCGCCCTCCCGAGGCGGTGGCCGACGAGATGGAGCGGCTGCGGGGCGAGGTCGGCGCGACCGAGCAGTTCATCGTCGACTCCTCGTTCAACGCCGACGAGGCGCACATGACGGCCGTCTGCGAGGAGCTGCTCCGGCGGCGGAGCCGGCCCGGCGCGCCCCTCGCGGACGTCTCCTTCTCCTGCTATCTGCAGCCGCGCGTCGGCGATCCGGGCGTGTTCCGGTTGCTCCGCGCAGCCGGCTGCACCTCCGCGGACTTCGGCATCGACACCGCCGCCGAGGCGCTCCTCAACGGCCTCGGCAAGTCGTTCTCGATCGCCGGCCTGCGCGCGTCGACGGCGGCCGCCAAGGCCGCCGGGCTCGACGTGTGCCACTCGCTGCTGTTCGGCGGCCCGGGCGAGACGCCCGGCACGGTCGCGGAGAGCGTGCGCGTGACCGACGAGGTGGCGCCCACCGCGGTGGTGGCGATGGTCGGGCTGCGGATCTACCCGGGCACGGAGCTCGCCGGGCTGGCCCGCGAGGCGGGCCTCATCGGCGAGCGCCAGGACCTGCTGGAGCCGCGGTTCTACGCCGCGGGGCGCCTCGCCGGCGACCCGGAGGTGGCGTGGCTGCCGCGGCAGGTGAGAGAGGCTGCGGCCGCGCGCCGGAGCTGGTTCCTTCCCGGCGCGCGCGACTGGAGCGCCGCGTGGGGACCGCGGCTGCTGCGGCGCTTCGGCAAAGCGGGGCCGCTGTGGCGCAACTTCCCGCGGCCCCGCTGGTATCGCTACGTGTGACGCGCCGCCGCGTCGCCCGAGGCGGACCCGTCACCCACGGGGCCCGCGCCGCAGACGGGGCAGGACAGCATGCCGAGCGGCCGCTCGAGGTGGCCGGCATCGAGCAGCACGTCGTCGCTGAAGACCGCGGCCGTCGGCCGGTCCGCCAGGACGCGGCCGCCGCCCATCACGATGGTGCGCTCGCAGAGCTGCGCCGCGAGGTCGAGGTCGTGCGTGGCGATGATGCGCGTGTGCTCGAACCCCTGCAGGAGGCCCAGCAGGCGCCGCCGGGCGCGGGGGTCGAGACCGGCCGACGGCTCGTCCATCACCAGGATGTTGGGCTCCATGGCGAGTACGGTGGCGATCGCGACCGAGCGCTTCTCGCCGCCGGAGAGGCGGTACGGCGGCCGCTCCGCGAGGTGCTCCGCGCCGACGCGCGCGAGCGCCGCGGCGACGCGCGCCGTGACGTCCGCGGGCGGGAGCCCGAGGTTGAGCGGCCCGAAGCCGACGTCCTCGGCGACGGTCGGCATGAACAGCTGGTCGTCCGGGTCCTGGAACACCATGCCGACGGTGCGGCGGATGTCGGCGAGCGTCCCCTTGGTCACGGGGATGCCGCCGATGTCGACGCTGCCGTGCTCGGGCGTGAGCAGCCCGTTGAGGTGCAGCAACAGCGTCGACTTGCCGGCGCCGTTGGCGCCTACGATGGCGATCGCTTCGCCGTGGCCGGCCTCGAACGAGACGCCGTCGAGCGCCTGAGTCCCGTCCGGATACGCGAAGCTGAGGTCGCGGACGCTGATGGTGTGGTGGCTCACGCGAGCCTCCGGCCGCTCACGAGGCCGCTCCGGTGACGAGGTGGCCCAGCGCCAGCGGGACGTTGACGGCGCGGAAGGCGATGAACGCGGCCGACCATCCCAGCGTGAACCAGAGGTCGCCGGCGCGGAAGTGCAGCCGCCGGGCGACCCGGATCTCGCCGTCGAACCCGCGCGCCTTCATCGCCAGGTAGACGCGCTGGGCGCGGGCGAAGGTGCGCAGGAGCAGCTGGCCGAGCATCTGACCGTAGACGCGCCAGCCCATGCCGCGGCGTCCGACGCTGCGCAGGCGCCGCGCCTGTCCCATGCGTGAGGCCTCGTCGCCGAGCACGAAGATGTAGCGGAAGAGCAGCAGGAGCTGGGTGACGAGCACGTCGGGGACCTTGAGCTTCTGCAGCGCGAGGCAGATGCCCGTGAAGCTGGTCGTGGCGGTGAGCACCAGCGCCGCTCCCGCCGTCAGCAGAAAGCGCAGCACGATGGAGGCGTAGGAGATCCAGCCGCCGGTGACGCCCCAGGCGCCGACCTGGGCCACGACCTCGCGGTCGAAGAGGGGATTGAAGGCGCCCATGACGAGCGCGAAGGGGGAGACCGCGAGGAGCAGGCGGCCGAGGAAGCCGAGGGGCAGGTCGCCCTCGGCCGCCAGGACGACCGGGAAGATCGCGAACGGCACGAGGCCCAGCAGGTCGTACTTGCCGTAGGAGACGACGCAGACGATATAGACGGCGGTCGTGATGACCTTGGCGCGCGGATCGACGCGGTGGACCGGTGTGTCCAGCCGGGCGAGGCGGTCGAGCCGGTCGAGGGCGGAGAGGCCGGTGGCGACGGAGGACACGTCCCGCCGGCCCTACGCGATCTCACCCGTCGTGGTCGCCACGAACCTGCCGTGCTTCACGCCCTTCGTGCCTATGAGCCCGTCGGCGATGCGCCTGATCTCCCGCGCGACGCCGCGCAGCACCACCACCTCGAGGCAGTAGGTGGCGTCGAGGTGGACGTGCAAGGTCGACACGATCTCCTCGTGGTGCGTGTGCTGGTGGTCCGTGAGCTTGTCGGCGAGGTCGTGGGAGTGGTGATCGTAGACCAGGGTGACGGTCCCGATGGCCTCCGCGTCGCCGGCCTCCCACTGGTCCTCGACGAGCGCGCCCCGGATGAGGTCGCGCAGCGCCTCGGAGCGGTTCACGTAGGACTTCTCGGTGATGAGCTCGTCGAAGCGGTCGAGCAGGCGCTCGTCGATCGAGACGCCGAAGCGGACGAGGTCGGACATGGCGCCTCTCCCTTCTCGCGGTCGTGGCGTGCCACGCGACGGGCGTCGGATGGCGGTCGTCGTGCCATCCCCGACGGCGGAAGTGGCACCATCCGCGCGTTTCTTGACGCTCAGTGCGGGCTGCCCTACAGTGCGGTCCTACAGTAGCACGAGTCTGCCGTCCGTAGCACCGGATCACGCGGCTCGGCTCGCGACCCGCTCGGCAGCCGGAGGACACCGCCCGTGCACATGGCAGACGCGCTCATCTCTCCCGCCGTCGGCGGCGCCATGTGGGCCGCGACCGGTGTCGTCGTCGCGTACAGCGCGCGCAAGGTGCGGAACGACCTGGACGAGAGCAAGATCCCGCTCATGGGCGTCGCCGGCGCCTTCGTCTTCGCCGCCCAGATGCTCAACTTCGCCATCCCCGGTACGGGCTCGAGCGGCCACCTCGGCGGGGCGCTGATGCTCGCCCTCCTGGTGGGGCCGGAGGCGGCCTTCCTGGTGATGGCCTCGATCCTGGCCGTCCAGGCGCTGTTCTTCGCCGACGGCGGGCTGCTGGCGCTCGGCGCCAACATCTTCAACCTCGGCTTCTTCCCCGCGTTCGTCGCCTACCCGCTCATCTACAGGAAGATCGTGGGAGAAGGCCCGGAGCTCACCAGGCGGCGGATCTTCGCCGGCTCGCTCCTCGCCGCCGTCGTCGGCCTCGGCCTCGGCGCGTTCGCCGTGGTGCTGGAGACGACCGCCTCCGGCGTCACCGAGCTCCCGTTCACCACGTTCCTCCTCCTCATGCAGCCCATCCACCTGGCGATCGGTGTGGTGGAGGGGCTCGTGACGGCGGCCGTGGTCCTCTTCGTGTACGGGGCGCAGCCCGAGTTGCTGGCGAGGAGCGCGGCGGGCAGGTCGCTCGGCGGCGTGCGCCTCCGGCCGGTGATCATCGGGTTGGGGGTGGCGGCGCTCGTCGCCGGCGTCGCGCTCTCGTGGTTCGCCGCGACGAGCTCGGACGGTCTGGAGTGGTCCGTGGCCAAGACCACGGGCACCACGCAAGAGCTGCGGACGAGCTCTTCGGCACATGACGCGGCCGCCGGCCTGCAGGACGGCACCGCGCTGCTGCCCGACTACGGCTTCAAGACGGATGAGGCCGCGGCGCGACCTGCCGGAGGGGACGCGCCGGCGTGGCCGGCGGTCGACGCCGGCACGAGCCTCTCCGGCCTCGTCGGCGCCGCCATCGTCGCCGGCGCGGTCATCCTCATGGGGTTCCTCCTCTACCGGCGTGCGGCTCGCCGCCGGGCTCGCGCGAGTCTCTGACGCCGTCCGGCGCGCCGATGAGGGAGGCGAGCGTGGCGCGCGCGTCGAACGGGTAGGGACTCGCGTATGAAGAGCTTCGTGACAGGTGGTGCCGGGTTCCTCGGTGCGGCGGTGGTCCGCCGCCTCGTCGACCGCGGCGACGAGGTTGTCGGGCTGGCGCGTTCGGACGAGGCGGCCACAACGCTGACCCGGCTCGGCGCCATCGCGGTGCGCGGTGACATCACGGACGCCGGCACGCTCGGCCAGCTGCTCACGGACGTCGATCTCGTCTTCCACATCGCCGGCGACTACCGCATCGGCATCAAGGAGTCCGAGCACGAGGCGATGTTCAAGACGAACGTGGACGGGACGACCATCGTCCTCGACGCGGCAGTCTCCGCCGGGGTGGGGAGGATCGTCTATGTCTCCACGGTCGGCGTGTTCGGCAACACCCGCGGCAAGGTGGTGGACGAGACCTACGAGCGGCCGGACCGCGACTTCCTCAGCTATTACGACGCCACCAAGTACATGGCGCATCGGGTAGCGGTGGGACGGCAGGCCGCCGGCGCACCGCTGGTGATCGCGCAGCCCGGCGCGATCTACGGGCCGGGCGACCGCAGCGAGCTCGGCGCCCAGATCCTCCAGGCGGCGCGGGGCAAGTACACCATCCGCGCCTTCTCCGAGCTGGGCTTCACCATGGGCTACATCGACGACGTCGCCGGCGGCGTCGTGCTCACCCAGGAGAAGGGCGCCGTGGGAGCGTCGTACGTGCTCGGCGGCGAGGTGACCCGTCTCGGGACGGTCCTCGACGCGGTCGCCGACATGACCGGGCACAAGCGCGCCCGGATCAAGCTGCCGTCCACCGTGTTCTCCGCCGCCAGGCCGTTCGGCGGTCTCGTCGGCCGCCTCACCGGCACCGGACCCAACCTGCACGAGGTCATCCGCGCGAGCAAGGACGTCACCTACTGGGCCTCGAGCGCCAAGGCCGAGCGCGAGCTGGGGTACGCGCCGCGCGGGCTCAGGCAGGGACTCCGCGACCTCCTCGCGGCGCGCTGACCGGGGCGCGCGTCGCGCCCAGGCGGTCACTGCGTGAAGTACTGGACCAGCGTCTGCTGCTCGTCGGCGGTCACCTGCGCCCCGCGCCCGATCATGTCGTCGAGCAGCGCCTGCGCCTCCGCGGCGCTCGAGGCGCGGAAGGCGAGCGCCCTGTCGGGGGTGTGGCAGGTGGAGACGCTGCAGCGCTGGTTGATGATCGCCACGGCGTCACCCGAAGATGGGGCGGGCGACGGAGTCGCGGCGCCCCCGGATCCGGATCCGGACTGCCCGCCGTTCGCCCCGGCCATCGCTGCAGCGCCGGCTGCGTAGCCCTGCACGAGCGTCTGCTTCTCCGCGTCCGTCAGCTTGGCGCCGGGGTGGATGAGCGTGTACTGGAACGGCGGCATCTCACCCTCGTTCACGATCCCCTGGACCTCCTCCGCGGCCGGCTGGCCGGTCCAGTCGGAGAAGTTGAGCCGTGCGCGTCCCCCGTCCACGTCGCGCTGCACGAGCCACGAGAACGGCGCGATGTTGGTCGCCCACCACCATTTGGTCTCATTGCTGTGACAGTCGTAGCAGGACTCCTTGGCGATGGCCTCCGCCTGGGGGTCGGTCCACTGGAAGGGGTTGGCCGCCGGCGGGTTGGAGTGGCTGGAGCGGCCGTAGGGCACCAGCTGGATGAGCAGGAAGACGACGGCGGCGACGCCGATCGCCCAGAGCAGGATCTTCTTCCAGGAGCGCCCCGGGCGCCCGGCGGTGCTGGTCATGCGCCATCCTTCCGTGGGTCTGCGATGCGGGCCGATTCTACTCCGCACGGGGAGCGTGGTGACCGCCGCCGTTGCATCCCGGGAGGGACGGCGGAGGCCGGCGCTGGCGGGCGGCAGCCGGCACCGGCCTCCGCGGACCTCGCGCTGGG
>JBLMXT010000202.1:0-3413 GCA_050257915.1 Deltaproteobacteria bacterium | reverse complement strand
GGTGATCGCGGCGGCCGTGGCCGCGGCCGCCGCCCGCCTGGTCTTCAGCTCCACGGCGGCCGTGTACGGGGCGCCCGAGCGCACGCCGATCGACGAGGGCGCCGCGCCGGCGCCCGCCAACCCGTACGGCGAGACCAAGCTCGCCGGGGAGCGCCTGCTCGAGCAGGCGCGCTCACGCGGCGAGCTCGCCGCCACCGCCCTCCGCTACTTCAACGCCTGCGGCGCCGACGGCGCCTGCGGCGAGGACCACGACCCCGAGTCGCACCTCATCCCGCTGGCGCTCCGAGCCGCCCGCGACGGCTCGCCGATCCGCGTGTTCGGCGACGACTACCCGACGGCGGACGGCACCTGCGTGCGCGACTACGTGCACGTCGCCGACCTCGCCGACGCCCACATCGCCGCGCTCGAGGCGCTCCCGGACGTCCAGGGCGCGTTCAACCTCGGCACGGGGACGGGCGACTCAGTCCGGGCGGTGCTCGACACGGTCGAGGCGGTCACCGGGCTCACGCTCGCGCGCGAGTCGGCGCCGCGGCGCGCCGGCGACCCGCCGGTCCTCGTGGCGGGCAACCGCCGTGCGGCGGACCTCCTGGGCTGGCGGCCGCGGCGCAGCCTCACGGACGCCGTCGCCGACGCGTGGGCGTGGATGCGCGCGCACCCGCACGGGTACGCGGAACACTGAAAGACTCCGGCGCGAGGCGTCCGGCGAAGCGCCGGCGCCGTGCCGTCAGCCGACGGCCGCCGGCCGCGGAGCCAGCGACTCGAGCGTGATGGAGCCGAGCACGTCCATGAGCTGATCCTGGGCACGCAGCCAAGCCTCGTGCACGCTGCAGGACGCGCTGCGCGCGCAGTCCTCCGGGCTGAGGACGCACTGGTTGACGGAGATGGGCCCGTCGACCGCCTCGATCACCTGCTGCATGGTGATCTCCGAGGCCGGGTGCGCGAGCGCGAACCCGCCGTGGGCGCCCCGCTGCGACACGGTGAGGCCCGCCCGCACCAGGCTCTGGAGGATCTTCGCCAGGAAGCTCTCGGGGATGTCCTGCGCCTCGCCGATCTCATGCAGCGAGGCGACGTGCCCCTCGGGGAACCGCGCGAGGTACGACATCGCCCGGATGGCGTACTCGGCGCCGCGTGTGAGCTGAAGTCCCATGGTCCTTGCCTTCCGTAGAGACCGGACAGAAACGGTCTGTTTGGCACTGTATCCTCGGGGGCCGTCGCCGGTCAACCGTCGCCGGCGTGATGTTAAGCGGCGGTTAAGCTTTTGCGACGCCGCACATCGCTCCCGCCATTAGTGCCGGTTTGCGGGGAAAACCCTCGGTCGCAGGCGAAGCAGGCCGATGCTATCCTGCGGGTGCGCCTGCGAGCGCTCCCCCACGGAAGGACGAGTGTGAGACGATCCCTGGCCCTCATCGCCGCCGGAGTCGCTGTGGCCGTCGCGGCCGCGGTGATCGTCGCCGGCATGAGCTCGGGCGGCGCCGGGTCCGCGGGCGCGCCCGGCGACCCGACCGCAGGCGGCGAGCTTCCCTCGGGGCACCCGTCCGTCGCCGTCGACCAGGACGAGCCGGGGACGCAGGGGATGGACGCGGACGCCGACGAGAACGGGAACGCCGGCTCCGGTGACGACCTCGCCCAGCTCGAGGAGCGGCGCCGGCGGGACCCGGAGGACGTCGCCGTGCTGCTCGAGCTCGGCGACGCCTACTTCATGGCCCAGCGCCTGGGGCAGGCCGAGCAGGCGTACTCGGAGGCGCGCGTCCTCGCGCCGGACGACGCCGCGGCGCAGGTGGGCCTGGCCATGGTCCGGCACGCGCAGGGCGACTCCGGGCGCGCCGAGTCGATGCTGCGGGCGGTCATCGAGGAACACCCGGACGACCAGGACGCCCACTACTCACTCGCCATCGTCTGCTTCTCCGCGGGACGCGTCGACGAGGCCAAGGAGCAGTGGCAGGCCGCGGCCGCCATCGACCCGCAGTCGCTCACGGGCAGGCGCTCGCAGAGCTTCGTCGACCTGCTCGAGGACCAGCAGTCCGGGGCGCCCGCCGCGGACTAATGCACGGAAGAGCTATTGAGCGGCCGCCGGCCCGAAGGGCCTCGCGACGGGCGGACTGAGCTACTCGACGCGCGCGCCCAGCACGTCGCGGACGTGGGCAAGCGCGAAGCGGTTGAACTCCTCCGCGTCGTGCCCCGGCCCGTCGTAGGTGTCGACCAGGTCCTTGCGCACGACGACCTCGTAGCCGCGCGCGCGCAGCCCTGCGACCGTGTGCAGCACGCAGATGTCGGTGCAGACGCCGGCGACCTCGACCACGTCGGGTGCCAGCTGCTCGAGCACCGCCTCGAGCTCCGTCTCGTGGAACCCCGAGAAGGTGCGCTTGCGCACCACCGTCCCGCGCTCGGCGAACGCCCTGAGCTCGGGGATCACCTCGTCGTCCCCCGAGCCTTCGACGCAGTGCTCAGGGAACATGGCGAATTCGGGGTCGTCACTCGTGTGCGTGTCGACGAGGAAGACGAGCGCCGTGCCCGCCGCCTCCTCGGCGGTCAGGCGGCGGACCAGCTCCGGCACCATCCTGTCGTATCGCGGGCTGTAGAGAGCGCCGCGCCGGCAGAAGCAGACCAGCATGTCGACGACGACGAACGCCCGCCGTGTGTGGGTGGTCCCGGCCATACCGGTGCGATACCCGGAGACGGCCCTCAGGTCACGCGCTCGAGGCGCGGGTTGGGGCTGAAGCGCCTGCCGACCTTGGCGCAGGGCCGGCCCTCCAGCAGCACGACGTCGGCGGTGAAGTCGGTGTTGCCGCGCAGCAGGCTGCTGCCGACGCCGTAGGCGTCCGCCGGCACTCCGGCCTCCTCGAAGCGCCGGATTCGCTCGGCGTCGAAGCCCCCGCTGACGACGATGTTGACGTGTTGGTACCCCTCGTCGTCGAGCGCGCGGCGCACGGCGCGGACGAGCTCCGGCGCGACCCCGTTGGGGCGGAAGGAGCCCATGTCGTCCCACAGCGAGCGGTCGACCATGGTCTCGCTCGTGTCCAGGCGCACGCCCCACAGACGCTCGCCGAGAGCCCGGGCGCAGGCGAGGCTGGTGGCGACGCAGTCGTTGTCCCAGTCGACCAGGGCCGTGACGTTGATCTCGGGGTAGTGGACGTCGGCGAACGCCGCCGCGGCGGCGACGGTGTCGCCGCCGTAGGCGGCGATGAGCGCGTGCGGCACCGTACCGATGCCCTTGCCGCCCCACCAGGACGCCTGCGCGTCGGTGCTGACGCCGATGGCGCCGGCGACGTGGGCGGCGTACCCGTCGCCGGTCTGCACCCTGTAGTGGTCGCAGCGCGCGGGGAAGAAGAGGATCGGCTTGCCGCGCGCGGCCTCGACGACGCGGCGCACGTTGGTGCTGATGAGCGTGCGCCGCGACAGCACGCCGAGGTACA
>JBLMXT010000201.1:0-3876 GCA_050257915.1 Deltaproteobacteria bacterium | reverse complement strand
GGAGATCATGGACCTCTGCGCCTTCCTCCGCGGCATGGGCGCGGAGATAGAGGGGGCCGGCTCGAGCACCATCCACGTCGCCGGCGGGCGGCCGCTCCACGGCGTGGACCACGCGGTGATCGCCGACCGCATCGAGGCCGGCACGTACCTGCTCATGGGCGCCGCCACCGCGGGCCGGGTCACCACCGTGGGCCTGGACCCGGCCCACCTCGAGCTCTTTCTCGCCAAGCTGCGCGCGATGGGCGTGCAGGTGGAGGAGCGCGAGGAGCGCATCACCGTGAGCCGTGACGGCCCGCTCGCCCCGGTCGATATCGCCACGCTCCCGCATCCCGGCTTCGCCACCGACCTCCAGGCCCAGACCATGGTCCTGCTGTCGCTCGCCGACGGGACCTCGATCATCACCGAGAACGTGTTCGAGAACCGCTTCGTCGTGGTCGACGAGCTCAACCGTCTCGGCGCCGGCATCGAGACCAGCGGCCACCACGCCGTGATCGCCGGGCCGCGGACGCTGAGCGGTACCGTGGTCGAGGCCCCGGACCTGCGCGGCGGAGCCGCGCTGGTCACCGCCGCGCTCGTGGCGGACGGCGTCACGGAGGTGCGCAGCGTCCACCACATCGACCGTGGGTACGAAGACCTGTCCGGAAAGCTGAGGGGTCTCGGCGCGGACGTCGCGCGCACGGGGGACGAGCCACGAACCGGGCCCGAGAGGCGCGCGTCTCTCCGGTCATGCGACGACGAGGCCGTACGCAGCGCGTGAGCGCGCCGCGGCGAACGAGTATGGGCAGCTACCGGGTCTACAGGGTCGGAGAAGAGGAGCACGTCCGGGAGGCGACCGCCGCCGCGCCCGCGCCGCTGGCGCGCGGCGGCTCCCGCGCGCGCCGCGGCCGTGAGGCGGCGCCGCGGCGCTGGTGGCTCTGGGCGCTCCTCGCCGCGGCCGCGGTCGCCGCGGTGCTGCTCTACTGGTTCTACGGCCGCGAGGCCGTGGGCAACTCCCGGGCCGCCCTCGACCTGGCCGAGCTCTCGGGCAAGGTGCCGGACTGGGCGGTTGTGGGGGCGCCGATCGTGGTGGTCGCCGCCGTCGCCCTTGTCACCGCGTATCTCGCCTTCGGCCGCAACCTCGCGGTCAAGCTGGCCGGCGTGGCCGTGGTGGTCCTCGTGCTGGCCACGCCCGGACTGGCCGTCGGCTACGCCAACGGCCTCGTCTCCGACGTCGGCGGGACGGGAAGCGCCGCCAGGACCCCCGAGGAGGTCGCGGCGATCAAGGCGGCCGACGAGGTGACCGACCGGCCGCTTCCCGACAAGCCGATGAACATCCTGCTCATCGGGTCGGACAAGAGCACCGTCCCGGGCGACCCCGGCCGTTCGGACACCCAGATGCTCGTGCGCCTGGATCCGGAGACCAAGAGCATCTCGATGCTGTCGCTGCCGCGCGACCTGCTGGTGGACATCCCCGGCTACGGCCAGGACAAGATGAACACGGCCTACTCCTACGGGGGGCCGAAGCTCGTGATCGAGACGTTCAAGGAGCTCACCGGTCTGCCCGTCAACGGCTGGATCGAGGTCAACTTCGCCGGCTTCTGGCACGTGGTCAACATCCTCGGCGGCGTGTACGTGCCCATCGACCACAAGTACTTCGTCCCGGCCAGCGCCGACTACAAGTCCATCAACCTGGAGCCCGGCTACCAGCTGGTGCGCGGCAAGCAGGCGCTCAACTACGTGCGCTACCGCCACGACCAGAAGGGTGACTTCACGCGCATGCAGCGCCAGCAGCTGTTCCTCAAGGAGGCCCAGCGCCAGTCGGAGCGGTGGAGCGGCGACTGGAGCAGGGTGCTCAAGCTGATCAAGGCGATCACGGGCGAGACCAGGTCGAGCCTCAGCTCGCTGAGGAAGGTCCAGCCGCTGGTGGAGCTCGCCTTCGAGGTCGACACGTCCGAGGTGTACCAGGCGCACCTCGAGGGCCTCACGCCGATGATCAACGGCATCTCGTACGTGACCGCGACCGAGGGAGAGATCGCCGACGCGGTGGACCGGTTCACTCATCCGGCGCAGGCTCCGGTGAAGGCCAAGGGCGACAGGATCGGCAAGAAGATGTTCGCCGTGAAGGTCTACAACGGCAGCGGCATCGATGGGCTGGCCACCAGTGCGGCGTCGCAACTGAGCGCGCAGGGCTACGACGCGACGGCGGTGGCCGACGACTACGGCTACCCGGGCACGGTCACGGGCGTGTACGCGCCCGAGACCCTCGAGAGCCAGGCAAAGGCGATCGGCGCGATGCTCTCACCCTCGGAGGTGAGCATCATCCCGAGGGGTCAGGGGACCAGCGAGGGCATCACCGTGCTCGTCGCCTCGTCGTTCGACGGCACCATCGAGCTGCCCGAAGAGGCCGTACAGGAGCAGCAGACGCTGGTGAAGGACCAGAAGGTCGAGTGGGCGACGTGGCAGGGCTACGACGCGGAGACGCCGCTCCGGCTCCAGGCGCCGACGGCGTGGGCATCGGGCTTCACCTACGACCAGTTCCGCGAGTACAACATCGAGACGACGGAGGGCAAGACCTCCGCTGCCTTCGTCGCCGTCGTCCGGACGGCGCAGTCCGGCTACTGGAGCATCCAGGCCATGCGCTGGCTCGACCCGCCGGCGATCCGCAACCCCAACGCCAGGCAGAGGATCGGCGGCCGTACCTACCTGCTCTTCTACCAGGGCGATCAGCTGCACATGGTCGCCTGGAAGGAGCGCGGCACGTTGTACTGGGTGCTGAACACGCTCGACAACCAGCTCTCCAACGACCTCATGATGGGCCTCGCGAAGTCCTGCAAGCCCGTGAAGTGAACCGGCTGCGCGCAGTGGCGCGGCGGCTCGATCCCTGGGCAGCCCTCCTGCTCGGCGGCCTCCTCGCCATGGGGGTCGTCATCCTGCTGGCCACGCCCGGCCCATGGCAGCGCGTCGTCGGCCAGGAGCCGCCGGTACGGCTGGAGGCGCCGGCCCCGGACGACGTGGCGGTGTTCGTCATGGCCGGCCGGGGCGGCTCGTGCACCGGCGTCGTCTGGCTGCACCTCGACACGGAGAAGAAGGCGCTCGCGGCGGTCGTGGTCGCGCCGCGCATCTCCGGGTTCTCCCCCACGGACGGGTACGCGCCGGTCGCGTCGATCGCCGCCAGCGCCGGGCCGAGCGCCGCCGCGGCGGCGCTCGGGGGCGCGCTCGGCGTGAGCATCGACGCGTGGATCGCCCTCGACCGCAAGGCGACGGACCTCGCCGTGGAGGCCATGGTCCCGATGAACGAGGTCCGCGCCGCGCGCACGCGTTATCGCGAGGCCCGCGCGGCGTGGCGCGGGCGCGGCGGCGAGGCGGACGCGTGGGCGACGCAGTACGAGAGCCTGCGCGTCTCCCTGCCCCAGGTGCCGTTCGAAGAGCTCGGGGTGGTCGCCTTCTCCAACTACGTGCTGGGCTTCGGGTTCGTGCGCAGCGACCTCACCCTGCAGGGAGCGACCTCCCTCGCGGAGGGACTCAAGGAGGTCGACCGCGACCTGGTGGAGGTGCGCGCCGCGCCGGTCGTCGTGGAGCGCTGTCGCAGTGGGGAGGTGTGGCACGCGGACGCGAGCCGGGTGGAGCCGCTGCGCCAGTCGCTCGCGCTGGGCATCCGGCCGCCAGAGACCGGGAGGCTCATCACGGAGCGCGCCCGCGCCGCGCGCGTGCTCGTCGTCGCGCCCTTCGCGCGGGAGGCGGCGGCCCTCTACGCCGACGAGGTGCGCCGGCATCTCGCCGCATCGGCCGGGGCGCCGGTCCAGGTGACCCTGGTGTCCGGCGACGACGAACGTCTGGCGTTCCGCGCGGCGCGCGAGCTCGACCGGCGGCCGGCGCTCGCGGTGCTGGTCGCGCCGG
>JBLMXT010000200.1:0-3024 GCA_050257915.1 Deltaproteobacteria bacterium | reverse complement strand
GTGGCCGTCTCCAGGGCGAGGATCACGACGCGGACCTCGCCTGCACCTCGACGCCGGCGCCGCTCATCGCCACCGCGACGCCCGTCTCGAGCGCCGGTTCCCCGGAAAGACGCGCCTCGCGGCTCGTGCGCGTGCGGTGCTCCAGCTCGATACGGAGGCTCGCCGGCGGCAGGGCGTCGCCGCCCGCTGCCGGCCACTCGACGAACGTGATCGCGTCCGGTCCCAGGTAGTCGTCCCATGCGAACAGTTCCGCGTCGGCGCCCCGGCTGAGGCGGTACAGGTCGAGGTGGTGCATGAGCTCCCCGTCACGCCCGTGGTAGCTCTGGGCGAGCGTGAACGAGGGACTGGTGATCGCGCCGCGCACGCCGCGCGCGCGCAGCACCTCACGGACGAGCGTCGTCTTGCCGGTGCCGAGGTCGCCCTCCACCGTGATCAGCGCCGGCGGGCGCAGACGGGCGGCCAGCGCACGCGCGAGCTTCCGCGTCTGGGCCGGCGAGGCGAGGGTGAGCGCGATCATCTAGAAGAGGCCGAGCTGCTCCGGTTCGGCGGGCGGGTCGGCGTCGGGCGCCGGCGGCGGCTCGGGCGTCTCCGCCCCCGAGACGACCGGCGGGGCGCCGTCCGTGGCCGCCGGATCGGCCGTGGCCTCGGGCTCGGAGGAGGCGAGGGGCGGGTCGGCGACGGCCGCGCCGGAGCTGACCGCCGCGGCGTCGTCGAGCGAAAGCGCGCCGGCGCGATCGGCGGCGGCGGCGTCTTGCACGCGAACGAGGCGTCCGGGCGGCGTCCAGGCCGGCCGCTCCGCGGCCGGCGCCTGCGCCGCCTCCTCCCCCGGCTGCGGCGCCGCGTGCGCCAGCAACTCGGGGAGCCGGGAGAAGTCTTCCTTGAGCGTCGTGAGCATCGCCGGCGTGTAGAGCGCCGCGGCGGGATGGAAGATCGGGTACAGGTAGAGGCGATGCCCGGCGATCTCGGTCGCGCGCGGGCGCCCGTGCACCTTGGTGATGCCGGTCTGGTCCCCGCTGAGGAGCTTGGTCGCGAAGTTGCCCAGGGTGCAGATGACCTTGGGCTTGATGATCTCGATCTGCCGCCACAGGTACGGGCGGCAGGCGTCGATCTCCTCCGGCCGCGGGTCGCGGTTGTTGGGCGGGCGGCTCTTGAGGACGTTGGCGATGAAGACCTGCTCGCGGGTCATGCCGATGGACGCGAGCAGCTGCTCCAGAAGCTTGCCGGCCTGACCGACGAACGGCCGGCCCTGCTGGTCCTCGTGGTAGCCGGGCGCCTCGCCGACGAACATGAGGTCGGCGCCGGGGTCGCCTTCGCCGAACACCGCCCTGGTGCGCGATTCCGCGAGCACGCAGCTCGAGCAGCACTCGACCTCCCGGCGGAGGTCGTCGAGCGCGGCGATGACCTCGTCAGTGGCAGGTGCCACAGGAGGAGCTGGCGCAGGAGGAGCAGCTCTTGGTCGCTCCCTTGCCGCCGAGGTTGGACGACGATGAGTGGACGGCGAATGTGGACAGCAGCCGGCAGACGTCGCCGGAGTGACACTCGGGGCACTCGGGCTTCGTGCCGTTGCGGACCAGCTCCTCGAAGGCGGTTCCGCACTGGTTGCAGCAGAATTCATAGATCGGCATGGCGGTAGTGTACCACCGGAGGCCGGCAGGCAGACGCGGGACGGGGCGGCGCGGAGGCGCGGCGGCGCCGAGGGTCCACGCCGCCCCAACGACCGTCCGATTGACACGCGCACGCGCGAGACCCTACGCTTTCAATTGGCCCGGCGCCGAGCCTCGGCAGGCCACCGGGACACCGCCTGTGCTGCACAGGCCGACGACAGGCGCGGTACCTCCCCCACCGGGCGGACCGCAGCCGGAGAGGTCGGAGGCTTGACCCTCGACGCGTATCGTTTCTGCGTGATCGGTCCCGGACGCCTGGGATCGGCCGTCCTCGCGGGCCTGCAGGAGGCCGAGCTCACGGTCAGCGCCGTCGGCGTGCACGGAGACGACGACACCAGCCTCTTCGGCGCCGTGCCCCACGTGCGCGTGCGCGACGCCGCACTCGAGGCGGACGCCTGGTGGCTCGCGGTGCCGGACGACGAGATCTACGCGGTGGCCGGCCGGCTGGCGGAGGCGCTCCCGGCCACCCGACGTCCCGGCGCGCCCCAGCCGATCGCCCTGCACTCCAGCGGCCTCGGCTCCGTGCACCTGCTCAAGCCGCTGTACGAGCAGGGCGTGCGCGTGCTCTGCCTGCACCCGCTGCAGACGTTCGCCGGCGAGCCGAGCGCGGAGCTGTTGCGGGGAGTCCATTGCGCCGTCACGGCCCTGGAGGAACGCGACCTGCAGCTCGGCGAGGAGCTCGCCGGCCGTCTCGCCATGCGCCCGTTCCGTCTGGCCGATGAGCAGAAGACGCTGTACCACCTCGCCGCCGTCGTGGGCTGCAACCTGCTCGTAGCGCTCGAGAGCGAGGCCAAACGCCTCATGGACGAGGCCACCGGCGGGAATCGCGGCCTCGACCACCTCGCCGTGCTCCTGGAGACGACCATGCGCAACCTGCTGCAGAGCGGTGAGCCTGCGTTCGCGCTCACGGGGCCGGTCGCGCGCGGTGACGTCGGCACCGTGCGCGCGCACCTGCGCCTGCTCGATCGCGAGAGCCCGCGGCTGGCGCGGACGTACCGCGCCCTGAGCCTGGAGGCGCTCACGCTGGCGGCGCCGCGGCTCGACGACGAGCAGGTGGAGACCTTGCGGGAGCTGCTCGGGGCCGGGGAGGCCGGCGGCGGCGGAGCCGCCGGCCCGTCCGGCGCCACGCCCACAGGCGGCCACTGGGCGGGAGGCCGGCCGTGATCGTCGCCCGCAGCATCGCCGAGGCGCGGGCGGCGCTGCGCGCGCTCCCGCGGCCGCTCGGCTTCGTGCCCACCATGGGCGCCCTGCACGCCGGTCACCTGAGCCTCGTCGCGGAAGCCCGGCGGCGCTGCGCCGACGTCGCCGCCTCCGCCTTCGTCAACCCGACGCAGTTCGGCCGTGACGAGGACTTCGAGAC
>JBLMXT010000199.1:0-4317 GCA_050257915.1 Deltaproteobacteria bacterium | reverse complement strand
CCTCGCCGAAGTAGCACATGGCCTCGCGGACCCGGCTCAGAGGGTACTCCCTGCCGACGATGGGCGTCAGCCTTCCGGATTCCATGAGCCCCTTCAGGACCAGCAGGTCGTCCTGCCCGGGGTGCTCGTGGCACACGCGGATCTGCTGCGGCACCTTCAGCGAGAGCAGCGGCGCCTTGATGAGCAGGACCCCCGTGCTGGCGAACCAGCGCTTGTGGAACTGGCCGCCGTTGGGCACGAGCGTGCCGTCGCGCTCCACCGCGCGCAGGAGCTCGGACAGCGAGTGGCGCAGCACGTTGTCGAGCACGAGGTCGTAGCGCTGCTCACCCGTGGTGAAGTCCTCCCGCGTGTAGTCGATGACGTGCTCGGCGCCGATCGATCGGACCAGATCCAGCTTCGAGGTGCTGCACACGCCGGTCACCTCGGCGCCGAACGACTTGGCGATCTGCACCGCGAACGTGCCGACCCCGCCTCCGGCGCCGACGACCAGGACCTTCTGCCCCCGCCGGATGCCGCCCGCGTCACGCAGCGCCTGGAGGGCGGTGAGACCGGACATCGGAACGGCCGCCGCCTGCTCGAACGTGACGCCGGCCGGCTTGTGCACGAGGTACTTCTCGGGCGCTACCGTGTACTCGGCGAACGTGCCGACGCCGCGGCCGAAGACCTCGTCGCCCACCTTGAGCCTTGTCACCTTCCCGCCGATGGCCGCCACGATGCCCGCCATGTCCGTGCCGCGGATGCCGAGCTTGGGTCTGCGCAGCCCGAAGGACAGGCGGACGATGTACGGCACGCCGTGGACCCCGGCCCAGTCGGGAGGGTTCACGGCGGCGGCGCGCACGCGCACGAGCACTTCATCGTCCCGGACGACCGGCTCGTCCACGTCCTTGAGCTCGAGCACGTCCGGTGATCCGTACTCGCTCTGTACGACCGCCTTCACGATGCGCTCCCGAGGCCATCGCTGCGGCGCCGGCGCGATGTGGTGCGCG
The DNA here is from genome assembly GCA_050257915.1 of Deltaproteobacteria bacterium. GTDB lineage: Bacteria > Actinomycetota > Thermoleophilia > UBA2241 > UBA2241 > CAIXSE01. The sequence goes on along the minus strand of JBLMXT010000199.1, from coordinate 3,331 downwards.
GCGCCGCGGCCTCCGGCTCGCGCCGCGCCCAGACGGACCAGACGATCAGCGCCATGCACGCGACTTCCACGGCCGCGAAGAACACGTAGTGAGCGGTCAGCGACCCGCCGCCGATCACGAACGCGGTGGTGACCGCCGCCGCAACGGTGTTCGCCCATCGGCTGGGCCCCGGCTTCAGCACCCGGGACAAGAAGATCATCGCGATCGGGATCTCCAGAAGGAGCGAGAACCCCAGCAGGACCCCCGGCGTGATCTGCACGCCCGCCTGTCCGGCCCACAGTTCCTGCAGAGCTCCGGGCTTGATGAAGGTCAGGATGTCGGCGAAGACCATGTTGAACATGACCACGACCCAGAGTGTCGAGAGCCTCGTCCCCAGGTCATGCATCACACCGCTTCGTTCGGCGCTCAGTGTGCTCCCCATCGTCCCCCGCCTCCCGTTTCCCAGAGTATCTTGACCCGGGAAGCCTACGGCCGACCTTGCCGCCGGTCGTCACCCGGCGGGTGGAACCAGGGGTGCGCTGTGGGTGGAGCTTCGGCCGGCGGTGTGCCCCTGCGGGGGGACGTCGCCGGCGCCGCACGGGCTGGACACGCCGTTCGAACGCCCCGCTAGTCCGACCTACGAGCGATGTACCTCACGCCACGGACACCTTCGAAATCGGAGTCTTGCGTCCACAGCGTGGCCTGGAAGGCGTGTGCCGTGGCGAGGATGATGCTGTCGGCCATCGGGAGACCGAGCTCGGCGCTCGTCCGTGCGGCGTCGAGCGCGATCGGCGACGTGAGCTCGACGACTGAGCCTTGCTGCATCAGCGCGACGGCCTGCAGTGCATCGCTCTCGCCGCGCTGCTGGAGGACCCGCTTGAATACCTCGTACACGCTGACCGTAGGCACGACGAGCTCCTCGACTGCCTCCACTGCAGCGGCGAAGAAGTCGGCGTTGGGCCCGCCGGCAAAGTACTCGAGCCAAGCGGATGAGTCGACGACGTTCACAGCCGGTCGGCCTCGCGCGGCACGCCGGTGTCGATGCCGCGCAGAAAGCCGCGCATCTGCTTGAGCGGCTTGACGGGGATCAGTTCGACGCGATCGCCGTACTGGATCGCCTGGACCTTCTGGCCCGCCTGCAGGCCGAGCTCCTCGCGAATGCGCTTTGGGATGACGACCTGGAACTTGGGCGAGATGGTGACGGTATCCATCACAGCCTCTCTATCGATACCGAAAGTGTATCACGAAAGAGTAACGATAAGGACTGCGTAAGGCAAGGGCCACATTGGGCGAGCTCGATCGACCTCCTGGAGCACCGCAGGCACGGGCCGCTCCGCTTAAGGGGTATCCGTGCTCTCGATGAGCTCCTTGAGCACCTTGGCGGCATTGTGTTCCTGGTCGCGGGATCCGTAGACGAACGTGACGGGTCCGGCTTGCACGAGGCTCCTCAGCCGTTCCAGCGCTTCCGGGCGCTCGCGCAGCTCCTCGCGGTAGCGGCGCCGGAACTCCTCCCACCTGGCGGCGTCGTGGCCGAACCAGCGTCGCAGCTCAGTGCTGGGAGCCACCTCTTTGAGCCAGACGTCTACGGCGGCCTTCTCCTTGCTGAGCCCACGCGGCCACAAGCGCTCGACCAGGACGCGCACGCCGTCGACAGCCGACGGAGCTTCGTAGGCCCGCTTCAAGCGGATGGCCACGGGCTCTCCCAGATCGAACACACCTGCCCAGCGCCTGCGCCCACGGTGTGCGGATCACCCTCCGGCCAGATGCTTCTCGAAGACATCCAGGAAGGCGTCGATGCTCTCGATGTGGCAGGCATGGTCACCCTCGAGTTCAACGACCGTTGCGTGCGGGAGGCGTTCGCCCAGGACATCCACCACCCGTTTCAGCCACGCGGCGGTGACGGTCCCTTTGACCAGGAGCGTGGGGCAGGAGAGTCGGGTCAGATCCTCGACCGAGCGATCAGGATGATCGAGCTCCTCTCCCTGCCACGACAACGCCATGCGATGTGACTTCCAGCGCTCCCAGTTGGGGTTGGAGCGAGCGTCGCGTCGGTCCGCCACGAAGCCTGCGTACTCGAGGAACGTCGCCAGGTCGTCCTCGGTGACCTCCTGCCCGAAGAGGGGGTGGATGAACGCGTTCAGTTCCTCCACCACCTCGTCCTGCTCGCTGAGTTGCTCCAGGATCCAGTACGCGGCCGGCTCCACCAAAGTCAGCGTCCGCGCGCGCTCAGGGTACTCGGCGGCGAACTCGAGCACGGCCTTTCCGCCGCCCGACCAGCCCGCGAGGTGCGGTCGTTCCAGCCCGAGCGCGTCGAGCGTCATGCGCAATGCCTCGCGCTCGACCTCCGCCGTGTAGCCCGGCTGCCCGGGCTGCCCTGCGGAGCCCAGTCCATTGTGGATGGGTTGCACCCGTATGACGCGGAAGCGGTCGGCCAGGCGCTCCTGGTGGGGGAGCCAGGAAAGCCACCCGGTCAGACCGCCGGGAACAAGGACGATCGGCTCGCCCTCGCCCTTGGCGTCGTACAGCAGCACGCGCGGTTCCATGCCGTCCTCCCTGCATCTCGCGGCGTTTCGTGCCCTGCACATGGGTTGCCCGGCATCGGCCCCGCGTATGCGCAGGGCGCGTCTACGGACCGACCGGCGGCGGGACCGCGGATCCCACGTCGCCCCCGTCTCCATCGGCGTCCGGTCAGATGTAGCCGAACACCGGCGGGAAGGCGATCACGACGAAGGCCGCCCACGCACGTCCCGCTCGACGTCGATACCGCGCCCGGTCTGACGTGGAGGGCGTGTTCGAGCGCCGGGGTGCCCTGACCGGCGCACGGGACGGACGCGGGCAACCGTGATGGCATCCCGTCAGGGGGTATAGACCGGCATCCTGAGTATCCTGGACGAGAGGGAGCATCATGTACGTCCTGAACTACTGGCACACGGTCGCCGACTACGCGGAGTGGAAGAAGGTCTTCGACAGTGATCCGCTCGGCCGTGAGGCGTGCGGCGTAAGCCGGGTGAGCAACGAACGGCCCGTGGACGACGAGCACACGGTGATCGGCGAGCTCGAGTTCGACAACCTGGGTGAGGCGGAGACCTTTGCGGGCCGGCTGGAGGAGATCTGGAAGGGCTCCGCCAGCAAGGTCGTTTCCAATGCGGGCTACCGCATCACCGAGGTGCTGGAGCAGCAGCGGTTCGGCAGCGAGTCGGGCCGTCGGGCCGCCTGAGACGACCCGCGATCCGAGCTACGGGGGGCCGGGCGGGCGCGTGTGGCGCACCCGCCCGGCCCTTTCCGCGCCGGGCGCCGACAGGCGCCGAGGATTCAACGCTCGTGACGATCACAACCGTGGGCTACGGGGACC
>JBLMXT010000198.1:0-4126 GCA_050257915.1 Deltaproteobacteria bacterium | reverse complement strand
CGGCTCGCCCAGAGCCTTCGCCTTCAACGTCCCGTCGGTCCGCGGCGCCGGGAGCATCACGATCGACAAGGGCGCCGGGAAGAAGACCGAGAGGCGCACGTTCACGGTCGCCGGCGGCATGTGCCCGCGCTGCGAGGGCATGGGGTCGGTGACCGACATCGACCTGTCCCGGCTGTACGACGACACGAAGTCGCTCGCCGAGGGCGCGCTCACCATCCCGGGGTACACCGCGGACGGCTGGAACGTGCGCCTCTTCTCGGCCTCCGGCTTCCTCGACCCCGACAAGCCGATCCGCGACTACACCGAGCAGGAGCGCCACGACTTCCTCTATCGGGAGCCGACGAAGGTGAAGATCGGCGGCGTCAACCTGACCTACGAGGGGCTGGTGCCGCGGATCCAGAAGTCGTTCCTGTCCAAGGACAAGGAAGCGATGCAGCCGCACATCCGGGCGTTCGTGGAGCGGGCGGTGACGTTCACCACCTGTCCGGAGTGCGGCGGCACGCGGCTCAACGAGGCCGCCCGCTCGGCGAAGATCGAGGGCATCAGCATCGCCGACGCCTGCGCCATGCAGATCAGCGACCTTGCCGAGTGGGCGCGCGGACCGGACGAGCCGTCCGTCGCGCCGCTGCTGGCGACGCTGCGGCACACCCTGGACGCGTTCGACGAGATAGGGCTGGGGTACCTCAGCCTCGACCGCCCGTCGGGGACGCTGTCGGGAGGCGAGGCGCAGCGCACCAGCATGATCCGCCACCTCGGATCGTCGCTCACCGACGTGACGTACCTGTTCGACGAGCCGACGGCGGGGCTGCACCCGCACGACATCGAGCGGATGAACCGCCTGCTGCTGCAACTGAGGGACAAGGGCAACACCGTGCTGGTCGTCGAGCACAAGCCCGAGGTGATCGCGATCGCCGACCACGTCGTCGATCTCGGCCCGGGGGCCGGCGCCGCCGGCGGCGAGGTGGTGTTCGAGGGCTCCGTCGAGGGGCTGCGAGCCAGCGGCACGCTGACCGGGAGGCATCTGGACGACCGGGCCTCCTTGAAGCCGTCGCTGCGCACGCCCTCGGGAGTGCTCGAGGTGCGCGGCGCCGACGCCCACAACCTGCAGGACGTCGACGTCGACATCCCCCTCGGCGTCCTGGTGGTCGTGACCGGCGTGGCGGGGTCGGGGAAGAGCTCACTGATCCACGGCTCGGTGTCGGGTCGCGATGGAGTGGTGTCGGTCGACCAGACCCCGATCCGTGGCTCGCGGCGCAGCAACCCCGCCACCTATACCGGCCTGCTCGACCCGATACGCAAGGCGTTCGCCAAGGCCAACGGCGTCAAGCCGGCGCTGTTCAGCGCCAACTCCGAAGGCGCCTGCCCCGCCTGCAACGGGGCCGGCGTCATCTACACCGACCTGGGCTTCATGGACACCGTCGCCACCACCTGCGAGGAGTGCGGAGGCCGCCGCTTCCAGGCGGCGGTGCTGGACTACCGGCTCGGCGGGCTCGACATCGCCGAGGTGCTCGACCTGCCCGTGGCCGGCGCGCTCGGCTTCTTCGCCGCCGGCGAGGCACGCACGCCGGCGGCGTGCGCCATCCTCGAGCGGCTCGCTGACGTCGGCCTGGGCTACCTGAGCCTCGGCCAGCCACTGCCCACGCTGTCCGGCGGCGAGCGGCAGCGGCTCAAGCTGGCCACCCACATGGCCGAGAAGGGCGGCGTCTACGTCCTCGACGAGCCGACCACCGGCCTCCACCTCGCCGACGTCGAGCAGCTGCTCGGCCTGCTCGACCGGCTCGTCGACTCCGGCACGTCGGTCGTCGTCATCACGCACCACCAGGCGGTCATGGCCCACGCCGACTGGCTCATCGACCTCGGCCCCGGCGCCGGCCACGACGGCGGCCGGATCGTCTTCGAGGGCACCCCCGCCGACCTCGTCGCCGCCCGCTCCACCCTCACCGGCGAGCACCTCGCGAAGTACGTAGAATAGCCCGGACGGGCGCGGCGACTGCGAGGGACTGCGAGGTCTTCATGAAGGCGATCGTCTGCACGGCCTACGGCGGCCCGGACGTCCTCAGGCTCGAGGAGGTCGAGAAGCCGCGTCCGAAGCAGGGCGAGGTCCTCGTCCGCGTCCACGCCACCACCGTCTCCCGGGCGGATTGCGAGATCCGCCGGTTCGAGTTCCCCGCCTGGATCTGGCTCCCCGTCCGGCTGGCGTTCGGCGTCGTGCGACCCCGGGTGCGCATCCTCGGCCAGGAGTTCGCCGGCGAGGTGGAGGCGCTCGGCGACGGGGCGCCCGCCTTCGCACCCGGAGACCGCGTCTACGGCACGACCGGGATCGGGCTGGGCGCCTACGCCGAGTACGTCTGCGCCGGCGGACGCCGCGCCGGCAGCCTCGTGGCCCCGATGCCGGCGGCCATGAGCTACGCCGAGGCCGCCGCCGTCCCTTACGGTGCCATGGAGGCGCTCCGCTTCCTGCGCAAGGGCGGCGTCGGCGCCGGCCAGAGGGTCCTCGTCATCGGCGCCGGCGGCAGCTTCGGGACCTACGCGGTGCAGCTGGCCAAGCACGCCGGCGCCGAGGTGGTGGCCGTCGACAGCGCCGGCAAGCTCGAGATGCTCCGCGACATCGGCGCCGACCAGGTGATCGACCACACCACGCAGGACTTCACGGACGGCGCGGGGGACTTCGACGTCGTCTTCGACGTCGTCGGCCGCGCGCCGTTCGGCCGCGTCGTCCGCCTGCTGCGACCCCACGGGCGGTACCTGGTGGGCATGCCGCACACGGTCCAGCTCGTCTGCGGGCTGTGGATGTCCCTGACCAGCGGCAGGAAGATGGTCTTCAGCTCGGGCACCGCCACGGACGACCACCTGCGCGCCGTCACCGAGCTGGTCGAGGCCGGCGAGCTCCGGCCCGTCGTCGACCGCCGCTACCCCCTGGAGCGGATGGCCGAGGCCCACCGCTACGCCGACTCGGAGCAGAAGCTGGGCAACATCGCCATCGTCGTCGGCGCAGAGGCCTAGCCGGACCGCCCCGGCCCCGCGGGGACCAGGACCCTCCTACGTGTTGACCACGATCGTCTTGCGCTTGTAGACCGCCACGGACAGCAGATACGAGACAACGAGGACGCCGAGGATCCATGCCAAGGCCGTCCAGACCTGCGGGCCGGCCGTGCCGGCCACCAGCAGAGAGCGCATCGTCTCGACCACGGGAGTCATCGGCTGATGCTCGGCGAAGCCCCGCAAGGCCGGCGTCATGGAGCTCGTCGGCACGAACGAGGGGCTGATGAACACGAGCAGGAGCAGGATGTAGCTGAAGGCGCCCGCCCCCTCCATGGTCTTCGCCAGCAGGCCGAAGAAGATGGCCAGCCACGTCGTCGAGAGCGTGAACAACAGCAGGATGCCGGCAAAGACCAGCCAACCCCCGATGCCGGCCCCTGACCGGAAGCCGATCGCGAACGCCACCAGCAGGACCGCCAGGGACGAGAAGAGGTTGGACAAGGTGGATGACGCGACCTGCCCGCCCAGGATCGACGACGGTGCGAGCGGCATCGTCCTGAAGCGATTGATGATGCCGCTCTGCACGTCCATGCTGAGGCGGACGGCGGCGTAGGCGATGCCGCTGAGGACCGTCATCACGACGATCCCCGGCACGATGAAGGCGATGTAGCTCACCGAGCCCGTCTGGCCCCCCATCGCTCCGCCCCACACGTACACGAACAGGAGCATGAGCGCGATCGGCGTCAGCAGCACGGTGATGACCGTGTCGGGACTGCGGGTGATGTGGCGCAGGCTGCGCCGGGCCAGCGTCCAGGTGTCTGCGAGCGTGCGCGTCATCGGCCCTCCTCACTGCCGCCGGTGATCTCCAGGAAGGCGTCGTCGAGCGTGGCCACCTTCTGGGAGAACTCCGCCGGCTCGATCCCGGCGTCCCGGAGTGCGGCAAAGACGCCGGCCACCTCCGCCACGGTGCCGTCCGTGGTGATGGTCAGCGTCGCTCCCTCACCATCGGTGCAGGCGCAGCCGACGCCAAGCTCCCTGGCGGCATCATCGCGGGCCTTTTCGTCGTGGAAGGCCAGCTCGATGAGCCCACCCGGCACGAGCTTCTTCAGCTCGCCGGCCGTGCCGGCGGCGGCCATCCGGCCCTGGT
>JBLMXT010000197.1:0-5609 GCA_050257915.1 Deltaproteobacteria bacterium | reverse complement strand
GTACCTGGTCGCCGACTTGGACACCTTCCTGCCCTTGCGGTACTGCACCGCCTGCACCCCATGGTCGCCCTTCATGGGGATGGTGATGGTGACCGCGTACCTGGTGCCGCCGGCCGGCCGCCGTGACAGCTTCGTCCAGTAGGTGTCCATGACACCCCAGCCGGTGCCGTACTTCATCCACAGGATGATCTTGACGGTCGCGCGGTTGGACGCCGTCGACCTGGGCTTGATGTATCCGGAGGTGACGAACGGCCTGTCCTTCTTGGGGGCGTTGGACGTCACCGGCTTGCTCGTGAAGTAGGTGATGCGGGCGCCGGCCACCGACGCCGTGGCCGCCAGCAGCATCACCACCAGCCCCAGCATCAGGATGCCTCTCAGGCAGTTGCGCACGACCGTGCCTCCTACTCGACGACGATGGTCCCGTGGTGGCACTGCGGTCCCATCCAGCACTCCCACTCGTAGCTGCCGGGGGCGAGGCCGCCGGAGTACCAGGTCAGCGGCTCAGGGTAGCCCTGGGTCTTCGTGAACTCGCCCGCCGTCGTGAAGTGGATGGTCCGCCAGCACATCATCCTCGCGCCGGTGAAGACCATGTCGACCGGCGTGCCCGCCGGCACCGGGGTCACCGAGTCCAGGGGATCCGAGTCGATGGGCACCTGCTGGGCAGGACCGTCGGCCACCAGCGCGCCGTAGTGGCACTCGTCCATCCAGCACTTCCAGTCGTAGCGTCCCGGCACCAGCCCGTCGGCGTGCCACACGAGCGGATCGGGACTCACCTGCGCGAAGATGCGCGTGAGGAACGCGATGCTGCGGTCGCAGCCCATCCCCGAGGAGCTGACGTCGCCGAACGAGATGTCCGCCGGCAGGTACGGCAGCGCGTGCGTGTCGCCGTGTGAGATCTTGTCGACGTCGATCCGCTGGGCGACGACCAGGGACCCCGTGCCCCACTTGGGCATCGCGTCGCGCATCCAGTCGTAGCGGCCGGGCTGCAGTCCATCGGTGTGCCAGATGAGCCCGTCGGTGTCGACCTTCTCGAAGTCGCCCCAGATGAAGTGCGCGGCGCCGTAGTGCTTCGCCGGGTCCTCGGAGGCCCAGTCGGCGGGCCTGGTGAAGACGATGTCAAGCGGCGTGTCCGCTGGGGCCGTCGTGTCCGCGAGCGACGGCGCCATCCACCCATTGACCATCGAGTCGATGTCGATCCGGCGGGCCACGTCGAACGCGGCCAGCGCGGACGTCGCGACGAGCCTGCCGGCACGGTAGTGGAGCGCCCGGACGGCGTACCTGCCCTCCCCGGGGACGGCGAGACGCCGGGAGTACTTCGTCCCGGTGGAGCTCGCCGCGAGCCGGGCGCGGTAGGTCCCCGTCAGGTTCCAGTGGCCGCCCGCGCGCGCGTACAGCTTGATCTTGACGACGGTCCGGGACGCCGCCGTCGCCTTGGGCCGGACGACGCCCGATGCGGTGAACGGGACGCCGGCGACCGGCGGCGCCGAAAACGCCGGTTTGCTCGCCGTGCCGGCGACCCGCGCCTGGGCGACGGCCGGCAGGCCCGCGACCAGCGTGAGGACGAACGTCAGCAGGACCAGCCCTCTCAGAGCACGTGACATGTGGACCCCTCCCCGTTGTAGCCGCCCCAGCGGCGAAGACCTGATCTTCACGCGTCATGGTAAACGAGGGATGGGCGAGTCGCTACTGCGCCGTTGCTCCCGCCCGAGGCTGGAGGGCAGCCGGCGTCGCCTGCGGTGGCAACGCCCGCGCGAGCCTCGTAGACGCGTGTTCTATGCGCCCCCGGGGCGGGCCGCCCGATGTGATGGCCAGGAGACCGGAAGACTCAGAGAGAGGACCTTCCAAGTCGACCTCGACATTGGCCGGCGGCGCGAAGCGGGGGCTCGCGTCGTCGGCCTGTTCGTACGTGCGCAGCGTTGTGGACGCCGACGGTCGTGGGCGGCAGCCCCCGCGCGTGACTCAGTTCGGCCGGTTGTCGATGACGCGCCGGGCCTTGCCCTCGCTGCGCTCCAGCTTGCCCGGCTCCACCAGCTTGACCTTGGGCCGGACCAAGAGCGCCGAGCGAAGCTCTTCGGTGACTCGGCGCTCGAACGCCCGCAGGTCGTCCATCCAGCCGTCGAACAGGGTGTCCGTGACCTCCACGTGCACCTCGAACGTGTCCAGCCCGTTGGAGCGTCCCAGCACGATCTGGTAGAAGGGCTCGACGCCCTCGATCTGGAAGAGCACGCTCTCGATCGCCGACGGGAAGATGTTGACGCCGCTGATGATGAACATGTCGTCGGTGCGGCCCACCACCTTGCCCATGCGCGCCGTGGTGCGGCCGCACGCGCAGGGCTCGCGCGTGAGCGACGTCAGGTCGCGCGTGCGGTAGCGCAGCACCGGCGAGCACTCCCGCGTCATGGCGGTGACCACCAGCTCGCCGACCTCGCCGTCGGCGACCGGCTCGCCGGTAGCGGGGTCGAGGCACTCGGCGATGAAGTGGTCCTCGGCGATGTGCATGCCTGCGCGGCACGCGCACTCGCCGGCGACGCCGGGCCCGGTGAGCTCCGTGAGCCCGTAGTTGTCGGTCGCCCTGATCGGCAGCCGGCTCTCGATCTGGGCGCGCATCTCCTCGCTGCACGTCTCGGCGCCGAACATGCCCAGGCGCAGGTGCAGCTCCTCGAGCGGCACGCCGCGTCGTTGCAGCACCTCGCCGATGTACAGCGCGTACGACGGCGTGGCGATGAGGATCGTGGTCCCGAAGTCCTTCATGAACTGGATCTGACGGGCGGTGTTGCCGGCGCTGATGGGCAGGACGCCGACGCCGGCCTTCTGCAGACCGTAGTGCAGGCCGAACCCGCCGGTGAACATGCCGTACCCGAAGGCGATCTGCGCGACGTCCCCCGCGTGGGCGCCGACGGCGACGGCGAGGCGGCAGACGAGCTCGGTCCAGGTCTCGAGGTCGGCCTTCGTGTAGCCGCCGACCACCGCCTTGCCCGTCGTGCCCGACGAGGAGTGGATCTCAACGACCTCGCTCAGCGGCACCGCGAACAGGCCGTAGGGGTAGTTGTCGCGGAAGTCGGTCTTCTCGGTGAAGGGCAGCCCGGCGAGGTCGCCAAGGCCCTTGAGGTCGCCGGGCTCGAATCCGGCCTCGCCCAGCCGGCGCCGATAGAACGGGACGCGCTCGTGCACCCTGGCGAGCATGTCGCGCAGGCGCGCGAGCTGCAGCTCCTCGAGCCGCTCGCGGTCGATGGTCTCGTGCTGCGGGTCCCAGATGGCCATGGTGTCTCGCTTCCTCGCTGCCGGTGCCGCGGGCAATCATACCGGGGCCCGGACGGCTGGCCTCAACATACCCCCCGAGGGTACCATCGGCGGAGCCCGGGAACACATCGTTTGAGCCCGGGAACACTTATCGCGGCGAGGCGGACCCGCCGCTCGTGACGAGCGGGTGGAGCGCCCTCCGGGAGCGAGCACGTGTGAGCGACCACGAGACCATCATCGAGCTGCCGATCACCGGCATGACCTGCGCCAGCTGCGTGGCGAGGACAGAGCGCGCCATCGGCAAGGTCGGCGGCGTGGACAAGGCCGCCGTGAACCTTGCGACCGAGAAGGCGACGGTGACCTTCGACCCCGGCGAGGTCTCGACCGGTGACATCGTCGCCGCCGTCGAGGGCGCCGGCTACGGCGTGGTGACCGCGCAGGAGACGCTGCCGATCATCGGCATGACCTGCGCCAGCTGCGTCGGCCGGGTGGAGAAGGCCCTGCGCACCCCGCCCGGCGTCCTCAAGGCGGACGTCAACCTGGCCACCGAGAAGGCGACCGTGTCGTACATCCCCGGCCAGGCGAGCTACCAGGACCTGGTCGAGGCCGTGCGCGGCGCCGGCTACGACGTCGTGGAGCCGGCGCCCGGCACCGGCGCAGAGGGCGTCGAGGCGGCGGCGGACGCCGAGGAGGCGGCCCGCGCCGCCGCCTACCGCAAGCTCAAGCTCAAGGTCACCGTCGGCTTCGTGCTCAGCATCATCATCTTCGCCGGCACCATGCAGATGGAGTGGTTCACCTTCCTGCCGGAGTGGATGCACAACGGCTACTTCCTCTGGGCGCTCGCCAGCGTCGTGCAGTTCTGGGTGGGCTGGCAGTTCTACACCACCGCCTGGTCTGCGCTGAAGCACGGCACCACGACCATGAACACGCTCGTCGCCCTCGGCTCCTCAGCGGCGTACCTCTACAGCGTCCTCGGCGTGCTCTTCCCGGCGTTCTTCGAGCACCAGGGCCTCGGCGAGCCGATGTACTTCGACTCCTCGGCCTTCATCATCACGCTCATCCTGCTCGGGCGGCTGCTCGAGGCGCGCGCCAAGGGCCAGACCGGGGCCGCGATCAAGGCGCTCATCGGGCTGCAGCCCAAGACGGCGCGCGTGATCCGCGGCGGCGCGGAGACCGACGTGCCCATCGCCCAGGTCCTGGTCGGCGACCTCGTGGTCGTGCGGCCCGGCGAGAAGGTGCCGGTGGACGGCCTCGTGGAGGAGGGCTCCTCATCGGTCGACGAGTCCATGCTCACCGGCGAGCCCATCCCCGTGGGCAAGCACCCGGGCGACGAGGTGATCGGCGCCACCATGAACACCACCGGGTCGTTCACCTTCCGGGCCACGAAGGTCGGCTCCGAGACCGCCCTGGCGCAGATCGTGCGCCTGGTCGAGCAGGCGCAGGGGTCCAAGCCGCCGATCGCGCGGCTGGCGGACGTCATCGCCGCGTACTTCGTCCCCGCCGTCATCGTCATCGCGACGCTGACGCTGGTCGTGTGGCTCGTGTTCGGTCCGTCGCCGGCGCTGAACTACGCGCTGCTCAACTTCGTCGCGGTGCTCGTGATCGCGTGCCCGTGCGCCCTCGGGCTGGCCACGCCGACGGCGATCATGGTCGGCACCGGCAAGGGCGCCGAGAACGGCGTGCTCATCCGAGACGGCGCCGCGCTCGAGACGGCGCACAAGCTGGACGTCGTCGTGCTCGACAAGACGGGCACGATCACCGAGGGCAAGCCGAGGGTGACCGACGTGGTGCTGTTCGGCTCCGGCCACGGGACGGTCTTCGCGAGCGGCGACCGCCTCGACAACATCGAGCTCCTGCGGCTGGTGGCCGGCGCGGAGCGCGGAAGCGAGCACCCGCTGGCCGTGGCGATCCTCGCCGCCGCCGCGGAGCGCGGCATCGAGGTGCCGGCGGCGACCGGGTTCGAGGCGATCGCCGGGCACGGCATCCGTGCGCAGGTGGACGGCCACACGGTGGTCGCCGGCAACGAGCGGCTCGCCGGCCCCGCCGGCGAGCGAGCCGCACGGCTGGCCGGCGAGGGCAAGACGGTCGTCACCGTCGTGGTGGACGACGAGCCGGTCGGCGCCATCGCCATCGCCGACACGGTGAAGCCGAGCTCCGCGGCGGCCGTCGGCCGCCTCAAGAAGCTCGGCCTCGACGTCGTCATGCTCACCGGCGACCACGAGGCGACGGCGAGGGCCATCGCCGCGCAGGTCGGCATCGAGCGCGTGGTGGCCGGAGTGCTGCCGCAACAGAAGGCCTCTGAGATCTCGGCCCTGCAGCAGGACGGCCGCAGGGTCGCCATGGTCGGCGACGGCATCAACGACGCTCCG
>JBLMXT010000196.1:0-4331 GCA_050257915.1 Deltaproteobacteria bacterium | reverse complement strand
TACGCTCGCCCGGCACCTGCACGCCCCGACACCGAGGAGGCCCCATGAGGACGATCGACCTGCGCAGCGACACCGTCACGCGACCCTCGCCCGAGATGCGCGCGGCGATGCTCGACGCGGAGGTCGGCGACGACGTGCTCGGCGACGACCCGACGGTCCTCGCCCTGCAGGAGCACGCCGCGGGGCTCCTCGGCAAGGAGGCCGCGCTGTACTTCCCATCCGGCACGATGTGCAACCAGGCGGCGGTGCGCGCCCTGACCGGGCGAGGCGACGAGGTGTTCCTCCACGCCCAGGCGCACATCGTGTTCTACGAGCAGGGCGCGGCGTCGGCGCTCAGCCAGGTGCAGCTGCGCGTGTTCGACTCCCCGGACGGCACGCTCGACCTCGAGAAGATGGAGGAGTACCTCCACACCGACGCCGACGTGCACTGGGCGCCGACGCGCCTCGTGTGTCTCGAGCAGACGCACAACCACTGCGGCGGCGTCGTCGTGCCGCTGGAGCACATCCTCGCCGTGCGCGGGTTCTGCGACCGGCACGGCCTGCGCATGCACCTCGACGGCGCGCGGCTCTTCAACGCCGTGGCGGCGACCGGCGTGAGCGCCGCCGACTACGCGGCGCCGTTCGACACCGTCAGCGTCTGCCTGTCCAAGGGTCTGGGGGCGCCGGTGGGCTCGGTGCTCGCGATGGACGCCGCCACACTGCCGGCGGCGGCGCGCGCCCGCAAGGTCCTGGGCGGCGGCATGCGCCAGGCGGGCGTCATCGCCGCCGGCGGCCTGTACGCGCTGCGCCACAACGTCGCGCGCCTGGCCGACGATCACCGCCGCGCCCGCCGCCTGGCCGAGGCGCTGGCCGAGCTGCCGGGGCTGGACGTCGACCTCGGCAGCGTGCAGACGAACATGGTGTTCGCCGGCACCCGGGGCACGGGTGTGCCGGCCGCCGAGCTGGTCGGGCTCCTCGCCGCCGAGGGCGTGCTCTGTCTCGACGAGGCGCCGTGGTCGGTGCGGTTCGTCACCCATCTCGACGTGGACGACGCCGACATCGAGGCCGCCGTCACCGCGACCGCCCAGGCGCTCCGCGCGGCCGGCGAGCGGCGTCCGGCCTGAGGCGCCGCCGAGGCGCGGGCCGACGGCCGTCGGCCCGTCCACTTGGCGGCGCGCGCGCGACGGCGTACACTGCCCCGTGTGTGCCACCCGGGTGGATGACTTGTCCTGCGCTTGGCCGAGTCAGGCCCGGTACTCGGCCCCGGGGCGAAGGAGGGCGCGGTGACTGCTGCGAAGACCGACGGACGCGGAAAGCTGCGGTTCCCGCTCGAGGATCCCCTGACGAGCCTGCCGACGACGGCGCAGCGGATCCTCAAGGCCGCGACGCGTCTCCTGGCGGAGCGCGGGTTCGAGGCGGTCACGCTCGAGAACGTGGCCGCCGAGGCGGGAGTGAACAAGGCGTCCATCCGCTACAACTTCGGCAACAAGGCCGGTTTGCTCATGGCCGTCGTGGACGCCCTGATCCACGACGAGTGCCTGCGCATCGTCGCCGACACCGAGAACGTGCCGGAGGAGGAGCGCCTGCACGTCGCCATGCTGGGGATCCGCCGGATGATCGTCGAGGCGGACAGCTTCCGCGGCTTCTTCGACATCCTGCCGCACGCGTTCCGTGACCCGGAGCTGCGCGAGCGCATGTTCTCGCTCTACGTCTGGTGGTATCAGCAGAACCTCAGGTGGCTGGGTCTGGGGGACAACAAGGCCGTCATGGACTCGGACATGCTCATGGGCCTCGCGGAGCTCATCGCCGCCATCCCCGACGGCCTGTCCGTGCAGGCCGGCCTCAACCCCGACGGCTTCGACCTGAGCCGGCCGCTGGCGACCCTGGAGTTCCTGCTGCGCAACTCGATGGAGCAGCTCGTCGCGATCGCCGAGCGTGAGGCGGGTCAGGGCGAGCCGGCGACCGGCTGACGGATCACCGCCCGGGCGAAGCAAAGACCCCGCGGCGTCGCTCGTCTTGACAGCCGAGCGCTCCGGATTATGCTGTATCCACCCAGGTGGGTAAGACTGCGGACCTGAACGTCCGCCGTGGCTCGCCGGGAGTCGGAGAGGGCGGCGAAGGGGGTGGGCGTTGAGCTCTGTGGTCACCCGCATGGGCGACGGCAGCACCGTGCGCATGACGCGCGACGAGGTCCGGAGAGACATCGTCGAGGGTTCGGAGGCGGCCGCGGCCAAGGCCAAGATCCCGGTGCTCGACGAGAACGAGATCGACTACCTCGTCGACATGTTCTGCTGTCCCAGCCGCGTGTGGGGCGTCGAGCGTGGTCACGAGGCCGTCATGACCAAGGACGGCGGCACCAACACGCTCATCTCCTCGCGGCTGTCGAGCGGCATCGCCGCGCCGATCGGGCGCGAGACCGCGGTCCGCCTCTTCGAGCGCGCCTTCGCGTTCGACTCGATGGAAGTGGGGCACATCGACTACTCGGTGAAGCCCAGCAAGTTCATCGTGAGCGTCGAGCAGGAGCACATGGAGCTGCTGCAGCACACCACGGTGTTTCCGCTGTTCTACGGGTTCATGCCCAACCTCGGCCTGTACTACCGCCCGGACGGCCAGTTCGAGAACCCGTCCGACCTCCTGCCGCTGGGCAAGATCGACGAGGCCCGCCGCACGCAGGAGGAGGCGCTCGAGGCCTGCCACGACGACGTCGTCTGGCAGTCCCGGATGTTCGCCGAGACCGGAGCCGACGGCATCAACTACGACACCGTGGCGTCCACCGGCGACGCCGAGTTCCTCGCCACGCTGCGCGCCACCGAGACCATCTCGGCGACGACCGACATGCCCGTCGAGGTGAGCATGGCGGCGGAGATGGTGCTGGGCTTCCACGGCCAGCTCGAGTACAAGGGCACTCGTCTCGCCGGGTTGTGGCCGCACCAGCAGATGAAGCTCGTGGAGCAGGCCGGCGCGGCCATCTTCGGGCCGGTGGTCAACAACAACAGCAAGAAGTCGTGCGCCTGGAACGTCGCCAGGGCGGTGACCTTCGTCAAGGCCTGCACCGCCGACGCGACCATCCCCATCCACCCCAACGTCGGCAACGGCGTCGGCGGCGTGCCGATGTTCGAGGTCTCGCCGATGGACATGGTCAGCCGGGCGAGCGCGGCCATGATCGAGGTCGGCAAGGCCGACGGGTTGTAGGTGGGCACCGGCGACCCGAACGGCATGGGGATGGCGCACGCGGTGGCCTCGTCCATGGGTGGCATCAAGACCGCCGGAGATCTGGTGGCCAGGATGCAGCTCAACAAGATGAGGCTCAGGGAGGCCAAGGAGTACGTCGCCGGCAAGCTCGGCGTGAGCGTCTTCGACCTGTCCGACTCGACCGTCATGCGCTCCGTGCGCGAGGAGCTCGACATCGGCGTCGTCACCGCGGTGCCGGGCCTCGCCAAGGGCCTCGAGGCCAAGGCGCGGATCGCGGACCTGCTCGGCATCCGCGTCAACTCCGTGGAGCGGCTCAAGGCCAAGACCGGCCTCGCCGCTCCGGTGGACCGAGCCGACGCGCTTAAGGAGCGAGCATGAACGAACCACTCAAGCAGGCCATCATCGACGGCAACGCCGACACGGCGCTGGCGCTCACCCAGGCGCTGCTCGCCAGCGGCGCCTCGGCAAGGGAGATCCTGGACGAGGCGCTGCTCCCCGGCATGGAGGTGGTCGGCGTCAGGATGCGCGACGGCGACTGCTTCATCCCCGAGGTGCTGCTCAGCGCGCGGGTGATGCAGGCCTGCCTCGACCTGCTGCGCCCGCACATGGCCGCCGGCGAGGAGGCCGGCGGCGGCGTGGTCGTGATCGGCACCGTCGAGGGCGACCTGCACGACATCGGCAAGAACCTCGTCGGCATGCTCCTCCAGGGCGCCGGCTTCACGGTCGTCAACCTCGGCACCGGGGTCACGGCCGCCGACTTCGTCGCCGCCGTGCGCGAGCACGCGGCGCGCATCGTCGGCATGAGCGCCCTGCTCACCACCACCCTGCCGCACATGGCCGAGACGATCGCCGCGCTCAAGGACGCCGGCCTGCGCGACTCCGTCAAGGTGATGGTCGGCGGCGCCCCGGTGACCGCCGCCTTCGCCGACGAGATCGGCGCCGACGGCTACGGCGCCAACGCCGGCATGGCGGTGGAGCGGGCGAAGGAGCTGGTGGGGTAGGCTGGTCGCCCGGTCCCTGCGCGAACGAGGTGAAGCAATGACGGTGCGGGTCGAGTGGCTCACGGCGGAAGAGCGCGAGGCGGTGTACGCCCAGGCGGTGGACATCCTCGGGCGTGTGGGGATGCGCATGAAGGGCGCCGCCGTGCTGCCGCTGCTGCG
>JBLMXT010000195.1:0-3070 GCA_050257915.1 Deltaproteobacteria bacterium | reverse complement strand
GGGCGGCAACTACGCGCGCAACGACCCCTTCTACCGCGACGAGGTCCGCGAGCTCGGCCACCTCGTCGGCACGCTCATCGCGGTGTTCCTGGCCGCGGAGGACAAGGAGTGGGTCTCGCAGAGCATCAAGGACGACCTGATCCGCGTGCAGGCGCTCAACCGGCAACTCATGGACGTCGGCGTGCTGGGGCGCGAGATGAACGCGGCGCTTCCGTACCGCGAGACGGTGGAGCGCGTGCTCTCCCGCAG
This sequence comes from Deltaproteobacteria bacterium, assembly GCA_050257915.1. Taxonomy (GTDB): domain Bacteria; phylum Actinomycetota; class Thermoleophilia; order UBA2241; family UBA2241; genus CAIXSE01. Next base: position 2,821 of record JBLMXT010000195.1, on the reverse strand, counting down.
CCGCGCCTTCCTGCACGCCGACTTCGGCGCCCTGCTGCTGCTCGACGCCGAGTCGCGCTCCTTCATGCTCGAGGGAGCCCAGGGCGTGCTGACGTCGACGCTCTCCGCCGAGTGCTGCGCCTACACGCCCGACTGCCCCGTGCGTCAGGCGATCTCCTCAGGCCGGATCACGAAGGCCGAGGGTCACGTCTGCACCCTGTTCCCGCACACCATGACCCACCAGCTGGTGATCCCGGTAGCGATCGAGAACGTCGGGCACATGGCGCTGCTGACCACGTCGACGAGCGGGGACTACACGCAGCTGCTGACCGGGGACATCCTGGACGCGCTCCAGAACCACGTGCAGAGCGCGCTGACCAACGCCCACAAGTACGACGCCATCCGCCGCCAGGTGGTCACCGACCACCTCACCGGCCTCTACAACCGGCGCTACTTCATGAACCGCGCGGGCGAGGAGATCGAGCGCAGCCTGCGTCACCAGGCGCCCCTCAGCGTGCTCATGATCGACATCGACCACTTCAAGCAGTTCAACGACACCTACGGGCACGCCACCGGCGACCGCGTGCTGCAGACGGTGGCGCGGGCGCTCAAGGACGTGCTGCGCAAGCCGGACATCTGCTCGCGCCACGGCGGCGAGGAGTTCGCCGTCCTGCTGCCCAACACGCCGGGCGACAGCGCCTACCACGTGGCGGAGCGCGTGCGCAGGACGCTCGGCGGCACGCGCTACACGGGCCTCGGCCTCCCGCCCGACGTGAACATCACGATCAGCGTGGGCGTCGCTACCTGCCCCCGGGACGCGACCGTGCTCGACGACCTGATGGAGCTCGCCGACAAGGCCCTCTACCGGGCCAAGGCGGAGGGCCGCGACACGGTCGTGCTGTGGGGCGCCGAGGAGCGCGAGCGCATCAGGGCGTGACGGCGGCAGACCCGCCGGCGCCGGCGTATGCTACCCCCGGGCATCAGGCGGATGAGCCGCCGGCTGCCGCACGTCACCGACACGGGGGGTCGCAGATGGGAGTCCGCCACACCCGCCTCCTGTACCTCAGCCGTGCCGACGTCGAAGGGCTCGGCGTGACCATGCGCGAGGTCCTGCGGGCCGTGGACGAGGGCTTCGCGGCCAAGGGGCGCGGGCAGACGGAGATGCCGCCCAAGCCCGGCATCCACACGCGCCCCGACTGCTTCATCCACGCGATGCCCGCCTACATCCGTGATCCCGAGGTGGCGGGCCTCAAGTGGGTGAGCGGCTACCCGCCCAACGCGGCGAACGGCCTGCCGTACATCACCGGCCTGCTGATCCTCAACGATCCCGGGACGGGGGTGCCGCTGGCGGTGATGGACTGCGCCTGGATCACCGCCATGCGCACCGGCGCCAGCGCCGGCGTCTCGGCGAAGTACCTGGCGAGAGTGGACAGCGCCGTGGCGGCGATGGTGGGGTGCGGCGTGCAAGCCCGCCCCTCGCTCGCCGCGCTCGTGGAGACGCTGCCCGGGCTCACGCACGTGCGCTGCTACGACCTGCTCCCGGCGGCGACCGGCGCCTTCATCGCCGAGATGGGGGCGGCCTTCCCGGCGCTGCGCTTCGCTCCCTGCGCCAGCGCCGCCGAGGCCGCCCGCGAGGCCGACGTGGTGGTCACCGCCATCCCGATCGTGACGGCGCCGGCGCCCGAGCTGGACGAGGGAGACCTCAGGGAGGGCGCTCTCGCCGTCTCGCTCGACTACGACTCGGCGTGGACGAGCGCCGCGATGCGCGGCTGCGACAGGTTCTGCGCGGACGACGTGCCGCAACTGCTGGCCACGCGCGAGCACGGCGTGTACTTCGGCGGCATCCCGGACGTCGTCCACGCCGACCTGGGCGAGCTCGCGGCAGGCCTCAAGCCGGGCCGCGAGCGCCCGGGCGAGCGCATCTTCTCCATGAACATGGGCATCGCCGTGGACGACATGGTCACCGCCCGGGTGGTGTACGAGCGCGCGCTCGAGCGCGGGGTCGGGACGCGCCTGCCGCTCTGAGGGCCATCGGCGCCCGGGTATACTGCCATCGACCGCCCCCAGCGCACGGAGGTCCATGGCCAGGCAGCGACAGACCGGTGACCACCTCAGCGCCGCCGAGTTGTCGGCGTGGCGCGGCTTCCTGCGCGTCCAGAGCTCGATCTTCCGCGAGCTGGACGCCGAACTGGTGTCGGAGCACGATCTCCCCCTGCGGTCCTACGAGGTGCTGCTGCTGCTCGAAGGCGCGCCGCAGCGGCGGCTGCGCATGAGCGACCTCTCCCGCTCGGCGCTGGTCAGCCCCAGCGGCGTGACGCGCCTGGTGGACCGGCTGGAGCGCGAGGGCCTCGTGAGCCGCGAGCGCTGCCAGGAGGACGGGCGCGGGTACTACGCCGTGCTCACGGAGTCGGGAGAGCGCCGCCTCCGTGAGGCGCGGAAGACCCACCTGGCCGGGGTGCGACGGCTGTTCCTCGACCGGCTCGTCGACGACGACCTGGGGCGGCTGGCGGCGTACTGGGAGCGCCTCGTACCGGGGGCCGCAGGCACGGACGCCGAGTGGCGGCGCGCGGCGCCGGGCGGGGCCGTCGCGTCAGCCTGTGGCGACGGCGATGCCTGACGTCGTCGTCGTCGGAGCCGGCCTCTCGGGCCTCTGCTGCGCCCGCGAGCTGCACGCCGCCGGTCTGGACGTCCTGGTGCTGGAGCGATCGGACGTGCCCGGTGGCCGCGTGCGCACGGACGTGGTGGACGGCTTCCAGCTGGACCGGGGCTTCCAGGTACTGCTCACCGCCTACCCGGAGGCGCGCCGGGTGCTCGACTACGAGCAGCTCGGGCTGCGGGCGTT
>JBLMXT010000194.1:0-2731 GCA_050257915.1 Deltaproteobacteria bacterium | reverse complement strand
CAGCGACAAGGCGATCGAGTGGGTCGCCAGCGTGGACGAGGATCTGGACGACGCCGAGCGCATCAACGAGATCCTGTTCGGCGCGAGCTGGCACCAGCGGCCGCGCGCCCTCATCGTCCTCAACACCAGCACGCCGCTCCAGTTGTCGGGCGAGACGGCGCGGATCCTGCTGCGCTGGGCGCGACTCGGGCAGCCGAGCTGCGTCACGGCGTGCGTGATGGGCGGCACCACCGGGCCGGCGACGCTCGCCGGCGTGCTCGTGCTTCAGCACGCCGAGGTGCTCTCCGCGCTCGTACTCTCGCAGGCGGCGCTTGAGGGCTCCCCGTTCGTGTATGGCGGCGTGTCGGCCATGGCGTCGCTTCGCACCGGAGCGGCGCTCTTCGGCACCCCGGAGTTCGCCCGGCTGGCGCGCGCCACGGTCGGACTGGCCCATCGCTGCGGCCTGCCGGTCCGCGCCGGTGCGGCGATCACGGACGCGCACGTCGTCGACGCCCAGGCGATGGCGGAATCCGCGGCAGGCCTCTCGGCGGCCGCGTTCGCCGGTGGCCACTTCCTCTTTCAGGCCACCGGCATGCTGGGCTCGTTCAACGCACTGTGTCTGGAGAAGTACGTCCTCGACGCGGACGTGGCCGTTTCGCTGCGCGCCGCGCTGCACGACGTACCGGTGGGCGACGACGAGCTTGCCGAGGACACCATCGACGCTGTCGGCCCGGCCGGCGGGTATCTGGGCATGGCGCACACGCGACGGCACGCCCGGGATTTCGAGCGGCCTGAACCGGCGGCAGCGCCGGCACCCGAGCCCTTCGAGCGCTGGGCGGCGGCCGGCGGCGAAGACGCCGTCGCTGCCGCCGCCCGCCGCGTCCAGGAGCTTCTGGCTGCGCACGAGCCGCCGGACGATATCGACGCGGTGACCAGGCGCCAGCTCGACGAGTACTGCCTCGCCTGAACCAGCGCGCGCCGCCGCTCACCGCCGCGGCATAGCTCTCAGGGCCCCCTCCCAACACCGGAGCAGAAGGGTCCACAGAGCCGGACAGCCGGGAGTCGCGCTTGACAGACGACCGGCAGGGGCTACTGTGCCTGATACACCGAGCAAGGGCGGAAGACGGTTATTATGCGGCGCTCATGGTCCCATACGGGATCCGGCGTCGGGGGGCGAGCCGTCCAGCCACAGGCCAGGGACCACAAGGGGGAGTCACGCATGACTGACAAGATCAGGACCAGGGGTCGCTACGGGGCGACGGCATCAGGGGCGTTGCTCGTTCTCGCCGTCGTCCTCGCGCTCGCCTTCGCTGTGGCGGGTTGCGGGGGCACCGAGAGCGACGATGGGGAGAGCCCCGCTGCGGCCGGCGCGCCGACCGTGGGCGGTGCCCTCAACGTGGGCATGCAGCCCGGCAACGGCCAGTACGATCCGGTCATGATGGCCGGCTCCGTCGGGGACATCCTCCTCGTCTGCCAGGTCCAGGAGAACCTCGTCTACCTGGCCCAGGACTTCAGCGTCATGCCGTGGCTGGCGAAGAGCTGGGATTCCCCCGACGGGAAGTCCTGGACCTTCGTGCTTCAGGAGGGCGTCACGTTCAGCAACGGCGAACCCTTCACCTCCGAAGACGTCATCTACTCCTTCGAGCGGCTGCAGAGCAAGGAGTCGCCGATGGCGGGCGTCTACGAGAACATCCAGGAAGTCGTCGCCGACAGTCCCACGCAGGTTACGTTCAACCTCAAGACCGTGGACTCCGAGTTCCCGTCGTCCCTGACGGACTACCGCGCCAAGATGCTCTGCAAGACCGTCGCGGACCCGATGACCGAACTCGTGGGCACCGGCCCGTTCATGCTCGAGTCGTATGCCGCCGAGGATCGTGCGGTCCTCAAGAAGAACCCGACGTACTGGCTGAAGGACGAGAGCGGGCAGCAGTTGCCGTACCTCGACGGCGTCGAGTTCATCTACTCGCCGGACACCGCCGGCCAGATCGAGGGCCTGCAGGGCGGCGCGCTGAACTGGGTCGGCGGCCTCAGCGCCGAGCAGAAGCAGACCGTCGAGGCCAATCCGAGCCTCAAAACCACCACGGTCAATACCAACTACCTGAACTCCCTGCAGATCCGCGTCGACCAAGGCGCCGGCAAGGACCTCAAGGTGCGTCAGGCCCTCCGGGCGGGCACCGACCTCCAGGCGATCGTCGACCTCGTGGCTCCGGGAGTGGGCCTCGCCGGCAACGGCACGTTTGTCGGCCCGGCCTATGAGGCCTACTACACCGACGAGCAGCCCGCGTACGATCCGGAGGCGGCCAAGCAGATGCTCGCCGATGCCGGGTACGCCAACGGCCTGGAGATCAAGCTCGTGGCTCAGACGGTCGACCCCGTGCCGGCCATCGCCACCGCATGGCAGGCGCAGATGAAGGAGATCGGCGTCGACGTCAAGATCCAGCAGGTCCCGACCGACGTGTACTACGCTGACAAGGGCACCGACAACTGGTACCAGGCCGACTTCGGCATCGTCGACTGGGGCACGCGCGCCTCTCCGATCACCTACTTCAAGCTGGCGCTCACCAGTGACGCCCCGTGGAACTACTCGCGCTGGAAGAACCCCGAGTTCGACAAGATCGTCGAGGAGATCCCGCTGGCGCTCGACGAGACCGCTCGCGCCGATCTGTACAAGCAGGCGCAGGCCATCCTGCAGGAGCAGGTGCCGGTGCTCAACTTCATCATCCTCACGGCCGTGGCCGGCGAGTCGGCCAAC
>JBLMXT010000193.1:0-3150 GCA_050257915.1 Deltaproteobacteria bacterium | reverse complement strand
GCAGGATACCGGCGCCTCTCCAGAGCCTGACGAACTGAGGCACGGAAGAGCCGGTGAGCGGCCGCCGGCCCGAAGGGCCTCGCGGCGGACGGACCAGCCCGCCCTACTCGCCGCGGATCTCCTCCATCATGGCGCGGATCCGCCGCGCCGACTCGGTCATGCCGAGCGCGCGCGAGACCTTCTCGGCCTCCGTTAGCTGCAGGATCGCGTCGATCGACTGACCCTGCCGGCGGAACTCCGCCGCCTGGTCGATCTCGAACGTCACCAGCTCCGTCAGCATCCGCCGCACGTCCGGGTCCTCGAGGTCGACCCTCTTGCCGCTCGTGGTGACGATGATGTCGGAGAGCGGGACCAGGTGACCGCCGGAGCCGGACTCCTCTGCCGCCACCTCGCCGGCGGCGGACCCGCCCTCAGCGGGCCGCGCGGGCTGCGTGGCGGCCACCTGGTCGCCGCTCTTTCCCTCGGGGGCCGGGGGAGTGTCCTGGGACGGGACGGCTGCGGCGTCGTCCGGCCGCAGCTCGCCCGTGATCTCGTCGTCGCCGGCGGTCCGGGGTCCCGGCGGTCCGGCTTCGAACCCCGTCGTGCGCACGCTGAGGTCCGGGCCCCAGTCGAGCCCGAGGCCACCCGGCTGGGGCTGCCGGTCCTGCTCTGCAGCCGCTGCCGCGGGCGCCTGCGTCGCCGCGGCCGCCTGCGTCGTCGCGGCGTCCCTCCGGGCCGCGGCCCGGTCCAGTGCGGGGTCGAGGGTGATGTCCTCGCCCGGGTGCTCGGCCTTTCCGAGCCCCGAGAAGGTATCCTGCGGGGCCTCGTCGAGGAACGAGGACGTGGTCGTGCGCGCGACGTCCTCCGGCACGTCATCGCGGCGCCTCGTGACGACGAGCGCGATGATGAGCAGGAGCAGCGCGAGCGATGCGACGGCGATGCCGATGATCTGCACGGTGGTCATTGCGCTGGGGTTCCCGGGTCCGCTCGTGCCTGGCGCGTACTCACTTCGCCTTCCCCTCCACCATTCCCTGCCCGGCGTAGAATGGCCGGGTGCTCGATCAGGACACCATCGCGGCCACACTCGCCGAGCTCGGCCAGCCAGCCTACCGCGCCCGGCAGGTCTATGAGGCGCTCACGCGCGGGCTGGTCACGAGCTGGGACGACGTCACGACGCTGCCACAGGCGCTGCGGCGGGAGCTCGCGGCGCGCCTCTCGCCGCTGACGCTGCGCGAGGTGGAGACGCGCGCCGCCCCGAAGGGCACGGCGCGCAAGACGCTGTTCGCCACGACGGACGGGCACCCAGTCGAGGCCGTCCTCATGCTGGTGGCCGGACGCGCCACGGTGTGTGTCTCCACCCAGGTCGGGTGCGCCGTGGGCTGCGCCTTCTGCGCCTCGGGCAGGCTGGGGCTCCGCCGGGACCTCACGGCCGAGGAGATCGTCGACCAGGTCCTCCACTTCGCCCGCGCACTCCGTGACGACGGCGGCCGGCACGTCACCAACGTCGTCTTCATGGGGATGGGAGAGCCGTTCCACAACTACGACCAGACGCTGCGCGCCTGCCGTCTGCTCAACGACCCGGCGGGCTTCGGTCTGGCCGCACGGTCCATCTCCGTCTCGACCGTCGGCGTCGTCCCGGGCATCGACCGCTTCGCCGCGGAGCCGTTGCAGCTCAACCTCGCCGTGAGCCTGCACGCCGCGACCGACGAGCTGCGCGACCGCCTGGTGCCGCTCAACCGCACCTATCCTCTGGACGCGGTGTTCGCCGCGTGCGACCGGTACGTGAAGGCCACGCGGCGCAAGCTGCTCTTCGAGTACGTGGTGCTGCGCGGCGTCAACGACACGCCGGCGCAGGCGGCGGCGCTGGCGCAGCGCCTGCGCCACCCGCTGTATCACCTCAACCTGATCGCCTACAACGAGACCGGCGGCGCCTTCTCGCGTCCCGCCCCGGGCGAGCTCGAGGCGTTGCGACTCCGCCTGGAGCGGGCCGCGGTGAGCGTGACGGTGCGGCACTCGCCCGGCGGCGACATCGAGGCCGCCTGCGGGCAGCTGGCGCTGCGCCACGACGCGGGCTGCTGATCCGCCGGGTTCGTCCGACGCCGCCGGAGAGGACCTTCGGTCAGGCCGGCGGCAGGGCGGCGCGGTACTCCCGGGCCGCCGCCTCCGGGCTCTTGATGACGAGGGCGATGTCGGTGCCCAGCTCGAACCCCGCGAGGGCCGAGGTGCGCGGCGCGAACTCGAGGTGCCAGTGGAACGGTCCTCGCAGGTCGGCCGGCGCGGTGTGCAGCCAGAAGTTGAGCGGGGCCCCAGCGATCGACGCCTTGACGGCGGTGAGCGCGCGCCGCAGCGCCGGCGCCACGGCGGCGGGATCCGCGGCGCGGAAGTCCGCCTCGTGGGCGGCCGGGGCCAGCCAGAGCTCGCCGTTGAAGCGGCTGGCGTGCGGCACCCAGGCAGCCACGGCGCCCTGCAGCACGGTCCGGTCACCCGCCCCCTCGATCTCGTCGCACACCACGCACGTCCCGTAGCGGTTGCGCCGCCGCTCGGCCTCGACGAGCTCGTCGAGCAGCAGCGGCGGCACCACCGGCGTCGCGAACAGCTGCTCGTGCGGGTGCTCAAGGGAGGCACCCGAGCCGGCGCCGAGGTTGCCGATGAGCGTCACCGCGGCCGCTCCCGACTCGAGGTGCGCCGTCACGCGGCGCTGCCAAACCGTGAGGACCTCGGCAAGGGCGTCGTCCCCGAGGTCCTCCAGCTCCGCCTCGTGCGCGGGCGCATGCAGGATAACCTCGTGCCGCCCGTCGAGGGCGGGGTACTTGTTGGGCACCACGCGCACGCGCCAGCCCGGGCCGTCGGGCGCGCCGCCGCCCGGGCGCACGGCCTCGACCTCGGGCGGTGTGAGCCTCTCGTTGCCGGCGCAGAACGGGCAGGGAGGCGCGCCGGCGCTCGGCCCGGCCGCGTCGGCGGGCCGGGACGCCCTCGCCGGAGCGACGATCGCAAGGCGGCCGTTTGCGGGGTTCCGGCGCAGCTCGCCGCCGCCGGGCGTCACCTTCGGCTCCCGTCGGCGGCGACGGCGAATCCGTTGCGTCCGCGGTGCTTGGCGTCGTACATGGCGGCGTCGGCGCGTGCCAGCGCGGCGCGCTCGTCGGCGTCGGCGGCGGCCACGAGGGAGCCGCC
>JBLMXT010000192.1:0-2832 GCA_050257915.1 Deltaproteobacteria bacterium | reverse complement strand
ACTTGCGCCAGGGTGTCTCGCCCCAGGGCTCGATGCCCTGGCGCTCCGCCATCGCCTCGATCTGCTCGCGTGTGAGCGACTCTGCGATGGCGCGCAGGAGGCCGTTGCAGCGGCTCGTGCGCGCGCCGTTGCGTCCCTCGAGCACGTTGAACAGCAGGAGCATGCGCTCGACCGACTCCGGCGTGAGCTTGCCGCTCATGTCGAAGAGCGGGTGCGCGAGGTAGTGGGTGACGTGCGCCTCGCGCAGGCAGGCGACCAGCTCGTGCACGTTGCGGCGCAGCGCGTTCGCCTCCGCGAAGGTCGGTTCGTCGATGCCGAGCGCGACCACGTGCACGCGGACGTCGTCCTCCGGGAACCAGCTGTCGAGCTCACAGCTCATGAAGGTGCCCGGCAGGTGCGCGATCGCCAGCGAGCCCGCGAGCGTGTTGTGGTCGGTGACGGTGACGAAGTCCATGCCCCGCGCGCGCAGGGCGTGGTAGAGCTCGACGGGGTCGGTGAACGACTCGGCGCGGCGCAGCGCCCGGATGCCCGCGTTGCCCGAGGCGTCGGAATACCTGGAGTGGACGTGGAGGTCGGCTCTGGACTCTGGGCTCACGCCTTCACTCTACCGCAAGGCGCGCGGCCTAGACGGTGAGCGCCCCGCGCGCCCCCCACGGCCGGGGCTTTGTCTTTCGGCCGCGATGCCGGTACTGTCTCTCGCATGGAGACCACCCATCACGCCGTGCTCACCGCCGTCGGGGACGACCGCCCCGGCCTCGTCGACGAGGTCACCCGCTACATCACCGAGCGCGGGGGCAACCTCGAGGACAGCCGCATGGTCAACCTGCGCGGCCAGTTCGCGATGATGATGCTGGTCGCCGGCAGCGAGAGCGCCATGAGCCGGCTCCAGGACGGCCTCGGGTCGCTGCGGCGCGACAGCCAGGTGCACGCCGAGCTGCGGCCGGCGGACGCCGGGGCGGCGGAGCGTCCCCCGGCACTGCCCTTCCGGCTCAACACCTGGGCCATGGACCACCCCGGCCTCATGCAGTCGGTGGCGCACCTCCTGGGGCAGATGGGCGTCAACATCGAGAGCGTCGACTCCTCGCTGCGCCCGGCGCCCTACACCAACGCGCCGCTGTTCGAGATGGAGCTGGTGGTCTCGGTGCCGGCGAGCACGCACGTCGCCGGGCTGCGCGAGGCGCTCGCAGAGCTCTGCGACGAGATGAACATCGACTGGCAGCTCACGGCCCTCTGAGGGCCAGCCCCCCGCGGCGTCCGCCCGCGCGACCTCAGTCCTCCCCGGCCCCGCCGTCCCGGTCCGCCAGCAGGCGCGCCGCCTCGTCGGCCGCGAAGCGCGGCCACGGCGCCGGCCGGCCGCGCTCCAGCGCGGACACCCCGGCGCCCTCGCCCGTGAGCTCGCCGATGCCGGCGGCGTCGACGCCGGCGGCGGCCAGCGCCGCGAGCAGGGCGGGCACCTCCTCCGGATCGCAGCAGACGAGCAGGCTGCCGGAGGCGATGAGGCCCAGCGGGTCGGCGTTCAGTAGGTCGCAGAGGCGCCGCGTCCCGGCCGAGACGGGGATGCGGTCGCGGTGCACGAGCACGCCCCTCCCGGTCGCCGCCGCCAGCTCGCGCAGCGCCGTGGCGATCCCGCCCTCCGTGACGTCGTGCATCGCGCGGACGCCGGCGAAGCCGCGGGCGATGCGCGCCTCCGGCAGGACGCTCGCCCGCTCCTGCAGGGCGCGGCAGGCGGCCAGCTCGGCGGCGCTCATGCCCAGGGCGCGGAGACGCCCGCCGAGCTCGCCGGCGAGCAGCGCCGTGCCCTCCATCGCCAGCTCCTTGGTGAGCAGCACGCGGTCGCCGCGGCGCGTCGCGCGCTTGTCCTTGAGCCCGGCACGGGGCACGGTGCCCAGCGCCGCGAGCGAGACGACCGGCCTGGAGACGGCGTCGGTGACCTCCGTGTGCCCGCCGACCCGCGTGCCCTCCGCGGCGGCCGCCGCCGCGTCGAGGCCGCGCAGTCGCGCCAGCGCCTGCGACGGCGTGGTGCCCAACGGCAGCAGGACCGTCGCCAGCAGCCACCGCGGCTCGGCGCCGGCCGCCGCGATGTCGTTGACGTTGACGAGGACGGCGGCGCGGCCCACGTCCTCGCTGCCGAGCGTGATGGGGTCGCCGTGGGCGACCAGGAGTTCCGCGCCCGCCAGGTCGAGCGCGGCGGCGTCCTCGCCGACGCGGGGCGGCACGACGACGGCCGGGTCGTCGCCGGCGGCGCCGGCGAGGAACCCGGCCAGGTGGGCGTTGGGCAGCTTGCCGTGCGGCAGCGGCAGGCCGAGGCGCACGACCTCCTCCAGCTCCCCGAGGCGGCCGACCACGAAGTCGCAGTCGGCCGTCTCGGGCGCGGCGGCCTCACCGTCGTCCGGCGCACCGTGGTTGACGAGGAAGGCGGTCACGGCCCCCGCCGCCCTTCCGGCGCGCATGTCCAGCAGGAAGTCACCCACGACGAGCGTCTCGTGCGGAGGCGCACCCATGGCCGCGGCCGCGTGCAGCACGCCGTCCGGGGCGGGCTTGGGGGCGAGGCCCTCGTCGTCGCGCGTCACCACCACGTCGAAGTCGTCCAGGGTGAGCGCCCGGAACCGGCGCAGGGCGCGCTCGACTGCGCCGAGCCCGTTGCGCGTGAGCACGCCGACGGCGAGGCCGTGCGCGCGCAGCCACCGCACCAGGTCCTCGGCGCCCTCGTTCGGCGCGGAGGCGTCGGCGGCGTCGAGCTCGAACCGCTCGAGCGCGAGCGTCGCCGCGTCGCGCGTCGCGCCCGGCGGCAGCGCGAGGATCCACTCGAGGACGAACTGGTCGGGCGGGCAG
>JBLMXT010000191.1:0-4391 GCA_050257915.1 Deltaproteobacteria bacterium | reverse complement strand
CGGTGCGCTCGGTGGAGACCGTGGACGCCTGTCTCGGCCGCATCGTGGACGCCACGCTGCGCCTCGGCGGCGTCTGCCTGGTGACCGCCGACCACGGCAACTCGGACCACATGCTCGAGCCGGACGGCAGCCCCAACACGGCCCACAGCACCAACCTGGTGCCGTTCGTCGCCACCGTCCCCGGCGCGCGCGTGCGCGAGGGCGGGCGCCTGTGCGACCTCGCGCCCACGGTCCTCGCCCGGCTGGGGGTCGCGCAGCCGCCGGAGATGACCGGCCGCGACCTGCTCGAGCCGGCCGGCTGACCGCCCGCCCCGGGGGCCGGCCGGAGGCCCGCAAGGCCGTCGCTCCGGCCGGCGTTTGGAGGCCGCCGGCCGAGGTGCGAGAATGAACACCGCGAGCAAGGCATTGTCGGGCGCGCCGCAAAGGCGCACCCACAATGGTATGCTCGCACACGTCCGCGTCCGCCTTCAGGGGGAGAGAAGACTTGCTCAACGCCATCCTCGTCGCCATCCAGCTCGGCCTCGCGATCCTCGTGATCGTGCTCATCCTGCTGCACTCCGGCAAGGACGCCGGCATGGCCAGCGTCACCGGGTTCTCGTTCGCCTCGTCCGCGAGCGTCATGGAGCGGAACCTCACGCGCTACACGATCATCGTGGGCGTGCTGTTCTTCGTGAACACGTTCGTCCTCATCTGGAGGCTGGGCTGACGCCGTCCGCGCGCAGCGCCGCCCGCCCGGGGGCGCTCCCGCGGGCGTCCTCCACCCGCCCCGGAGGCGGGCGGCCGAGTCATCCCGGCCGGGCCGGCGGAGGTGTGGCCGCGGGCATCGTCTGATGCCTTCGCGCCCGTCCAGACTCGCCGCGTGCCTGCTGGCCGCCGTCCTGCTGCTCGTGGCGGCGGCCTCCCTCGCCGGCTGCACCGGCGACTCCTCGGACGCAGGGCCCGCCCGGAACGACGAGGGGACGCCCAAGCCGGGCGGGACCTTCGTGTTCCCGCTGCCCGGCGACCCCGTCTCCATCGAGCCGCTGAACGCCCAGGACGCCTCCGGACTGCAGGTCGCCCACCAGGTCTTCCAGGGCCTCACGAAGTGGGTGCGCAACGACGACGGCGTCCTCGTCACCGAGGCCGACATCGCCGAGACGTGGGAGTCGGCGGACGGCCAGACCTGGGTGTTCCACCTCAAGCAGGGCGTGACGTTCCAGGCACCGGTGAGCCGCCCGGTGACGGCGCAGGACTTCGTCGACTCGTGGACGCGCGTCACCGACCCCGCCAACCAGTCCTACGTCGCCTACATCCTGGCGCCTATTGAAGGCTGCGACGACCGCGGGTACCAGACTGACCCTTCGCAGGGACTCACCGGGGTCACGGCTCTGGACGACCAGACCCTGCAGGTCGTCCTGCGCTACCCCTTCGCCGACTTCCCGGCGACGCTCGGGCACCCGGTCGCCGCAGTGACGCCGGTGGACTACATCGACCAGGTCGGCGCCAAGGCCTACGCCAGGAGGCCCGTGGGGACGGGCCCGTTCACGGTGCGCTCGTGGCGGCACGGCAAGGAGGTCCGACTCGCCCGGAACCTGACCTATTGGGACACCGAGCGGCCGGCGTGGCTCGACGCGGTGGACCTGCCCATCTACGAGGACGTCGCGGACATGTGGGCGGACTTCGAGGCGGGCGAGCTCGACTGCTGCCAGGTCCCGACCGACCAGGTCGCCGCGGTCGAGGCGAGCACGGAAGTCGCCGACGGCACCTGGACGGCCGGCACGTGGCCCGCGGCCGCCCTCTACTTCGTCGGCATCAACATGACCGATCCCACGCTGGGGGCGAGCCTCGACCTGCGCAAGGCGATCAGCCAGTCCGCCGACGCCCAGTCCGTGGTCGACGACGTCACCGGGGGCGTGGCCGAGGTGGCCGCCGGGTACGTGCCGCCGGGCATCCCCGGGCGTCTCGGCGGGCAGAACCCGTATCCCTACGACGTGGAGAGCGCCGCCTCCCTGGTGACGACGATGGGCGGCGCCCCCACCCTCAGCTACTGGTACGACGTCAACGAGGACCACAGGGCGATCGCCGACGTGCTGGTGACGGGCTGGGCGCAGGCGGGTCTCAGCGTCGAGGCCAGCGAGTACGAGTGGGGGACCTTCCTCGACAAGCTCTCGCGCGGCGACAAGGGCAGCGGGAGCCAGCTCTTCCGCGTCGCCTGGATCGCCGACTATCCGGCGATGGACGCCTTCCTGTACCCGCTGTTCCAGTCGGACCAGGCGCCCTCCGGCAGCTACACGTTCTACTCCAACCGGGGGGTGGACGACCTGCTGCAGAAGGCGCGCGCCACCGTCGACGACCAGCAGCGCCACAACCTGTACGCGCAGGCCGAGAAGCTCATCCTCACCGACATGCCGGCGCCGCCGCTCTACTTCTACCGCTACTTCCGGGTCGTCGGCCCGCGCCTGCACGGCTTCAGCGTGGACCCCATGGGCACCACGGACATGCGGGCCGTCTGGCTCGAGTAGTGCCACGGCGGCACTGGTTTGCATATGGGAGTAAAGTTGACAAGTCGGCGCTGAGAACGGCACAGTGCCAACGAAGGTAGGGGGAGGTGCGTCACAGAGGTCGTCATGGCCGCGGCTCCGTGAGGGCAGCGCGGCCGTAAGGGACTCCGGGGGGAGTCTGCTTCGTCAGTCACCAAGGAGGTCACCGTGAAGAAACCCGTGAGGAGATGGCGCGGCCTGTTGATCCTGGCCGCCGTCCTCATCGTCGCCGCGATGCTGCTCGCCGCATGCGGCAGCGACGAACCGTCCACCGACGCCAGCCCGACGGCCGGCGGCGAGCCCAAGGCCGGCGGCGAGTACAACTTCCCGCTCGGCGCCGAGCCAATCAGCATCGAGCCGCTGAACACCCAGGAGTCCGAGGGCTGGCACGTCGAGCACCAGATCTTCCAGGGGCTCTACATCCTGCAGCTCCAGGACGACGGCACCACCAAGGCGGTGCCGGACCTGGCCGAGTCCACCGAGGTCAACGCGGACGCGACCGTCTTCACGTTCAAGATCCGTCAGGGCGTCATGTTCCAGCCTCCCGTCAGCCGCGAAGTGACGGCGCAGGACTTCGTCGACGCCTGGAGCTACAACGCCCAGGCGAAGAACGAGTCGGCGACGACCTACATCATCGCCCCGATCAAGGGCATCGATCCCGAGACCGGCTACGCGAGCGGCCCCGTGCTGGACGGCGTCAAGGCCCTCGACAAGTACACCCTCGAGGTCACGCTCCAGTACCCCTTCGCCGACTTCGCGGCGACCCTGGTGCACCCCATCACGCAGGTGTTCCCCGTCGACTACGTCAAGGAGATCGGCCGCAAGGCCTTCTTCGACAAGCCCGTCGGCACCGGCCCGTACATGGTCGAGGAGTGGAAGCACAACCAGTACATCACGCTGGTCCAGAACCCCGAGTACTGGAACACTGACGGCGCCTCGCCCAACTCGGCCGGCGGCGGCTACTTCGAGACCATCAACATGCCGATCTACGCCGACCAGAACACCGAGTGGCTCGCCTTCCAGAAGGGCGACATCGACTACTCGACCATCCCGACGGGCAACTTCCAGGCCGCCCAGAACGACCCCAAGGTCGCCGACGGCACCTGGACCGTCAAGGCCTACCCGAGCACGTCCGTGTACTTCATCAGCGTCTCGATGAACAAGCCGATGCTCGGCGGCGACGCGAACCTGCCGATCCGCGCCGCCCTCAACATGGCGGCCGACCGCGAGGCGGTCAGCAACATCGTCAACGAGGGCATCTCGATCCCCTCGGACTCCATCGTGCCGGTCACGATCCCGGGGTACACGCCGGGCAACAACCCGTACCCCTACGACCCCGCCAACGCGCAGGCCAAGCTTGACGAGTTCACGGGCACGCTCCCGAGCGAGATCCCGTACTGGTTCAACTCGGGCTCCGGCCACGACAAGATCGCCGAGGCGCTGGTCGCGGGCTGGCAGAAGGCCATGCCGTCGCTCAAGTTCAAGCTCAACGGCATCGAGACCAACAGCTACTGGACGCAGGCCGGCGAGAACAAGGCGCCCGCGCTCCTGCGCATGGGCTGGATCGCGGACTACCCGTCGATCGACAACTTCATCTACCTGTTCACGACCGAGGGCGGCAAGTACGGCAGCTACAGCTGGTACAGCAACCCCGAGGTGGACAAGCTCTTCCAGGAGGCGCGCAGCACCACCGACGAGACGACGCGGCTCGGTCTGTACAACGAGGCCGAGAAGCTCATCCTCGCCGACGCTCCGTGCGTGCCCGTCTACACGTACCGCGATGCACGCGCGACCAACAACCGCATCGGCGGCTTCACCTACAACGCGTTCGCGCAGATCAACATGTGGGAGATGTGGGTCAAGTAGGACCCA
>JBLMXT010000190.1:0-3578 GCA_050257915.1 Deltaproteobacteria bacterium | reverse complement strand
CTCTACCATCATGAACTCGAGGCCGCAGCGCCGGTAGATGCGGTCGTAGGCGCCGATGTGCAGGCGGTAGCTCTCCTGCAGGGCCTCCTCGCTCACGTCGAGGCTGTACGAGTCCTTCATGATGAACTCGCGCGTGCGCAGGATGCCGCTCTTGGGCCGCGCCTCGTCGCGCTCCTTGGTCTGGATGTGGTACCACAGCTGCGGCAGCTGCTTGTAGCTGTGGATCTCCCGCGCCGCCAGCCAGGTGATGACTTCTTCGTGGGTCATGGCCAGCGCCATGTCGGCGCCCTTGCGGTCCTTGAGCCGGAACATCTCGCCGCCGATGGCGTCCCAGCGGCCGCTCTCCTGCCAGATCTCCGCCGGCTGCATGACCGGCATGAGCATCTCCTGGCAGCCGATGGCGTCCATCTCCTCGCGGATGATCTGCTCGATCTTCCGCATGACGCGCCAGCCGGCCGGCAGGTACACGTAGATGCCGGCGGCGAGCTGGCGCACGAGGCCGGCGCGGACCATGAGCTTGTGTCTCACGGCCTCCGCGCCGGCCGGATCCTCTTTGACGGTGGGCAGCAGCAGCTGACTGACGCGCATGGGGCCTCGCGATCGTGGGGCTTGCGGACGAGGCCCTATGCTACCAAACGAGGCCGGGCCGGCGGGGTCGGATGCAGGACTGGGCCGGCGGGGTCGGATGCCCGGCTGCAGCTGAGGACCGATCGGCGGCCGGGGCGCACGAGTGGTACCATCCGGCCGATGCGCATCCTCTTCGTCCTGCCCGAGCTGCCCCACCCGCCGTTCACCGGTGCGCACACGCGGCCGCTGACGCTGCTGCGCGCGGCCGCGCGCGGGCACGAGGTGGCGGTGGTCGGCGCGGCCCCCAAGGACGCCGACCTCAGCCTCGTGCGTGAGCTGTGCGCGGAGGTCAGGGTAGCGCCGGCGGGCGCAGCCGCGCCGGCGCGACGAGCCGGGATGACCGCCGGCAGGCGGCTGGTCACGCCGGTCCCCCTGGTCAGCGCCGGGCGCTCGCGCAGCCTCGCCGGCCTCGTGGACGAGATGGTCGCGGAGTGGAAGCCAGAGGCGATGCTGGCCGAGACCCTGTACGCGGCGCACTACCGCGTTCCCGAGCTGCCGACCATCGTCGACCTGCCCGAGGTCCCGAGCGGCCTCTGTGAGTCGGCCGCTGCGGCCCGTCCTTTGCGCTACCTGGCCGCCAACCTCCAGGCGGCGACCAGCCGCCGGTACGAGCGTCACCTGCTCGAGGGCACTCTGACGATGACGATCCACGACGGCGACCGCGCGCGGCTCGCCACCCTGGGCGTTGAGGCGTATACCGTGCCGCTGGCGATCGCGCTGCCCCCCGAGGACGCGGTCTACGAGCGGAGCTCGGGCGCGCGTCACGACGTGGCCGTGCGCCTGCTGTTCATCGGTTCGTTCGTGCACGGGTCCAACCGTGACGCGGCACGCTGGCTCGTGCGCCGCCTGGCCCCCGAGCTGCGCACGGAGCGCGTGCCCTTCGCGCTGGTCATCGCGGGGCTGCACGCGCCGCCGTGGCTGCGCAAGGCCGGCGGCGCCGGCGTCACCGTCATCTCCGACGCGCCCGACCTCGACCCCCTCTACCGCAGCGCCGACATCGTCCTCGCGCCGCTCCCGCACGGCGGCGGCACCAAGACCAAGACCCTGGAGGCGATGGCCTGGGGACTCCCCGTCATCGGCACGCCGCAGGCGTTCACCGGGATCCCCCAGCTGGACGGGGAGGCGTTCGTCGTCGACCCGCTCGACCCGCTGCGCGTGGCCATGCGCATCGCCGCGCTGCGCGACGACCCGGAGCTGCGGCTGCACCTGGGCTGGGCCGCGCGGGACTACGTCGCCGCGGCCCACGCGCCCGAGCTCGCCGAGACGCGCGCGGCCGCGCTGTTCGATGCGGTGGCGGCGGGCGGCGGCGTGGCCGAGGCGGAGCAGCTCTCCCCGCGGGCGCCGGAGGGCGAGCGAGCCTGAAGAAGGCCTGACGCGTCAGTCGGGCTCGGGCGGGCGCCGGGCTCGGGCTAGCGATCGGGCTCCGGCGGCCGGTAGCGCTCGGGCACGTGGAGGCGCTCGACGACCTCCTCGCACGCCTCGCCGGGGTCGAAGGGCTCCGGCTCCTGGTACGGCGGCCAGACGTAGGGCCGTTCGAACCATCCCGGCCAGCACTCGAGCTCCGCGACCTGCTTGATCACGCGGGCGGGGCTGCCGGCGACGACCGC
Source organism: Deltaproteobacteria bacterium (assembly GCA_050257915.1). Taxonomy (GTDB): domain Bacteria; phylum Actinomycetota; class Thermoleophilia; order UBA2241; family UBA2241; genus CAIXSE01. The sequence goes on along the minus strand of JBLMXT010000190.1, from coordinate 1,344 downwards.
GCCGGCCGGCACGTCCTTGACGACCACCGAGCCGGCGCCGATCAGCGACCCCTCCCCGATCTCCACGCCGGGGAGGATCGTGCTGTTGGCGCCGATGCGCGCCAGCCGGCGCACGGTGGCGCCGCCCTTGCAGTCCTCGTAGCGCGGACAGCCCATGGGGTGCGGGTCGTCGGTGAAGACGACGTTGGGACCCACGAACACGTCGTCCTCGATGGTCACGAGCTCGAGGAAGCAGCCGCTGTGGATGCGGACGCGGCTGCCGATGCGGTTGCCGAACTCCAGGACGGCGTTGGTGCCGACGCTGACGTCGTCGCCGAGGCGGTTGCCCTCGCGGACGCTGGCGCCCTGGCCGGTCTGGAAGTTGGCGCCGATGACGCTGCCGGCGTAGATGGTGGTGAACGGCCGCACGACGGCGCCGGGCCCGATGGCGAGCGGACGCTCGCCCTCCCCGGCGCCCCGCGGCGGCTTGCCGACGATGCACGGCGGCTGCAGGTCGTGACCGTCACCGAGGGTGACGTTGGGGTACACCTGGACCTCGGACGGCACGCCTGGCCTCCCGGTCAGCGGATCGTCACGGTGACGATGCGGCTCCACGCCTCCGCGTGCTTCTTCGTGCCCTTGAGGTGCGCCCGCAGGTGGTAGGTCTCCCGCGTGGGGGTGCCGAAGCGCCGGCTCGTCCAGGTGCGCCCCTCGACCAGCTTGACGGCCGTCTGCAGGCTGATCGGCCGCCACTTGCCGCCGCGGTCGGTGAGCAGCTCGATGCTCTCACCGCGCAGCCTCGGAGAGACTGTGCCGGAGAAGCGGAAGATCGCGCCCCGCCGCAGGTCGTACCGCGCCTTGGCGGTGAAGACCTTGGGCACGACCGTGAGCACCACGGGCTGCGTCAGCTGGGTCTCGCTGCCGCCGTACCAGAACCATACGCCGTACTCGTGCGTCAGCGTAGGGTTGAGAGGAATGGACAGCTCACGTCCCCAGTCGGCGGCCGTCCACGGCACGCTCTGCAGCGTCTGCCAGGCGCCGCCGGGGACGCGCGTGCGCACCAGTACGGTGCCGGGCGCGCCGACGCTCACGGTCGCCGTGAGCCGCGTGGACCCGCCCACCGTGATCCGGCTCTTACCGAGCGTCGCCGTCGCGGGCGTCCGGCCGGCGCTGAGTGTGCGCACGAGCCGGCCGTCGGCGCCGAGGACGTAGCCGACGCTCTGCCCGGCCGGCGTGACCGCCCGGGCGGCGCCCGAGGCGCCGGAGGCGCCGGCCACCCAGCTCTGATCCACGGTCTGGAAGAAGCCGGCCTGCTGCGCGCCCGCGATCAGCAGGGAGCGCGCGGGGACGCCGCTCCACGCCACC
>JBLMXT010000189.1:0-3339 GCA_050257915.1 Deltaproteobacteria bacterium | reverse complement strand
TCGGCCTCTTCGCCGCCGCGGCGGTGATCCTCGGCGCCTGGGTCTGGTGGGAGCTGCGCACCCCCTCCCCGCTGTTCGACCTGCGGCTCTTCCGCAAGCGGACCTTCGCCGCCGCGAGCTCGGCGATCATGACCGTGGACACGGCGCTGATGGGCACCTCGTTCATGCTCGTGATCTTCATGATCGCGATGATGAACTACACCGAGCTCAAAGCGGGGCTCGCCATCGCCGTCCTGCCGGCCGCGGTGCTCGTGCTGACGCCGGTCGCCGGCTGGCTCGCCGACCGCGTCGGGCCGAGGATCCCGGCGGTGGCCGGGGCGCTCGTCGCGGCCGCCGGACTCGTCGCTCTCGCCTCCCTGCAGCGGACGGACCCGCTGAGCGCGGTCCTGTGGCGCAGCGGGCTCGTGGGCGCCGGCATCGGGCTCTCCCTGCCGGCGCTGCTCGCCGCCGGCATGAGCGTCGTCCCCGGCGGCGTCAAGGGCGCCGGCTCCGGCATGCTCAACACGGCGCGGCAGCTCGGCTTTCTCCTCGGCGTGGCGATCCTCGTGGCCGTGTTCGCGCACACCATGAACGGCGCCGTGAACACCGCCGCCGACAAGGGCCAGGCGCTCGTGCGCGCCGACGCCTCCCTGAGCGCGCCGGTCCGCGACAGGCTCGCCGGCGCACTCGACGAGGCGCGCACCATCGACGCGACCGCGGGCATGAGCGAGCTGCGCCGCATCGCCCACCCCATCGCCGAGGACATCGGGAGGGACGTCGGCTTCTTCGAGGGCCTGCGCCTGCTCGAGCTCAAGGACGTGCTGGAGAACCTGCTCTGGGACGAGGTCTCGTACGCGTTCCGCTGGCCGTTCCTGGTGGCGGCGATCGCCGCCGCGCTGGGCGCCCTGGCGGGCGCCTTCCTGCCGCGACGCCTCCAGCGGCCCACGCGGTAGCTCCCGCGCCCCGCACGTATACTGTGGCCCGGTGCCCGCCCAGGAACTCATAGCACGCCTCCCGGAGCGCGTCCGGGACCACCTCGCCAACGTCAAGGAGAACCTCCAGCTGATGGCGGACCTGGGGTACGCGGACGCGGCGCTCGCCGTGCCCGACGCCCTCGGCGAGCTGGTCGTGGTCGCCGACGCGCGGCCGCGCACCGCGGCCGATCCCGTGCCCGCGACGCGCGTCTCCGAGGCGCTGGCGCGCGACGACGAGCCCGAGGCCTACGACGCCCTCGTCAAGCGCCGGCCCGTCCTGGGGACGAGCCGGAGCCTGCCCGGCGGCGTCACCGGGTCCGCCGACGCCTATCCCCTGGGGTCCCCCCGGCCGTACGCTGTGCTGCTGCGCACCTACGGCGAGCAGACCGAGGCCACGGCGAGCCGCATGGAGACGGCGTTCATCGACGCCGCGCGGGACCTCATGCAGACGCTGCGCGGCGGGCCGCTGCGAGACGCGCGCACCGGCGAGCCGTTCTCGACCGAGCGCCGGCCCGGCGACGGCGTGCTCCGCGCCAGCCCGGGCGGCGACGTCCTCTACGCCTCGCCCAACGCGGTCAGCATCATGCGCGACGCCGGCGTCGAGGGCCGGGTGACGGGGATGCGCGCCTCGGAGCTGCCGGGCGGCGCGCTCAGCATCTCCCCCATGCTCGGCGGCTCAGGCGGCATGGAGACCGAGCTCGAGCTCGGGGGCCGCACCCTGGGCTACCGCTGCATCGCGCTCACCTCGGGCGCGCTGGTGCTGGTAGAGGACCTCACGGAGACGCGCCGGCGCGAGCGCGAGCTCGGCGTCAAGGAGGCGACCATCCGCGAGGTCCACCACCGCGTCAAGAACAACCTGCAGACCATCGCCTCGCTGCTGCGCCTGCAGGCCCGGCGCAGCGGGAGCGACGAGGTGCGGCGCGCCCTGGCGGAGGCGGTCGAGCGCGCCGCCGCGATGGCCACCGTGCACGACATGCTGGCGCACTCGGCGGAGGAGTGCGTCGACTTCGCCGAGGTGGCGCGACGCGTGGTCGGTCTGGTGCGCAGCAGCGTGGTCGGCGACGACCCGCGCTTCGCCGTGCGCGTGTCCGGAGTCACCGGCCCCGTCGACGCCGGCCCGGCGACCTCACTGGCACTGGTGCTCACGGAGCTGGTGCACAACTCGCTGGAGCACGCGTTCGGCCCGGTCGATCGCGGCACGGTCTCCGTGGACCTCAGTCGCGACGTCGAGGGCCTCATGCTGATCGTCCGCGACGACGGCCGGGGCCTGCCGCCGGGCTTCGACCCGGCCACCTCCAAAGGCCTCGGTCTCTCCATCGTGCGCACGCTCGTGGAGGAAGACCTGGACGGGACGCTCTCGCTGACGCCGGGCGAGGGCGCGGGCATCGCCATCCGTGTGCCGCTGGGCAACGCCGGGGACAGTCAGTGACGACGAGGAGGTGAGGCGCGTGCGCGTACTGATCGCCGAGGACGAGGCACTGATCCGCATGGACCTGCGCGAGATGCTCGAAGAGGAGGGCCACGAGGTCGTCGGCGAGGCGCGCGACGGCGCTGAGGCGCTCACGCTCGCCCGCGCCACGCGCCCCGACATCGTCTTCATGGACGTCAAGATGCCCAACGTCGACGGGATCGAGGCGGCGGCGGCGATCGCCGCCGAGTCCATCGCGCCGGTGGTCATGGTGACGGCCTTCTCCCAGGCCGGCCTGGTCGAGGAGGCCGCCCGGGCCGGCGCCATGGGCTACGTCGTCAAGCCGTTCTCCCGCAACGACATCGTGCCGGCGATGCAGGTCGCCGTCAGCCGCCACGCCGAGATGAGCCTGCTCGCGCAGCAGGTCGGCGACCTCCAGGAGCGCCTCGAGACGCGCAAGCTGCTCGACCGCGCCAAGGGGCTGCTGATGGCCAACGGGCTCAGCGAGCCGGAGGCGTTCCACCGCCTGCAGAAGCTGGCGATGGACAAGCGCAAGTCACTGCGCGAGGTCGCCGAGGCGGTCGTCACGGCGCACGAGGCGATGGAGTAGGGCGCATCCGCACAGGCCGCGAGCCGGCCGGCCCGCCGGAATCGCTTCTGCGCGCAGCGGGTATGTGGTATCGTGCGGGGCGGCACAACGGTGTGCCGGCTTGAGACGAGAGCAATGGCGCTCTCCGGTCTTTGACGACCGGGGGCGCCTTTTTGTTGGCCCCGGATCGACTGTATGGAGCTCGGCGCAGCCGGGCAGGTGAAACGGAGGCACGACATGACTACCAGCGGCTACAACCCGACCGCGATGCCCGGCCCCGAGACGCGCTACATCCCGCGCATCCCGGACTTCACGCCGCGCAGCACCGACGGCATCGTCACCGATGGCTCGACGGCGGAAGGCGACTGAGGGATTCCACGCCCTCAGTC
>JBLMXT010000188.1:0-7175 GCA_050257915.1 Deltaproteobacteria bacterium | reverse complement strand
CCCCCCCCCCCCCCCCCCCCCGGCTGCATCGTGCGTACGGCCTACAGCAGGTCCCGCACCAGCCGGACTGCGCCGCCGGCGTCGGGTGCGTACCCGGCGGCGCCGATCTCGTCGGCGAACGCCTGCGTGATCGGTGCCCCCCCAACGATCGGCTTGGCCTCGATGCCGGCCTCGTGCAGGGCCTCGATGACGACCTTCATCTTCGGCATCGTGGTCACCATCAGCGACGACATCGCGACGATGTCCGCCTCGTGCTCCTTCGCGGCCGCGACGAAGGCCGGGGTGGGCACGTCCACGCCGAGGTCGTGGACGGTGAAGCCGGCGCCGTCGAGCATGAGCGCCACGAGGCTCTTGCCGATGTCGTGGACGTCGCCCTCGACAGCGCCGATGACGACCGTCCCGCGGCCGCCGGTCGCCTCGAGCTCGAGGTGCGGCGTGATGACGTCCATGGCCGCCTTCATCGCCTCGGACGCGACGAGCACCTCGGGGATGAAGAGCTCGCCGGTGGCCATCCTGGCGCCGGCCTCGTCCATCGCGCTGATCAGCGCGTCGTTCATGATCACGGCCGGCGCGGTGCCCGCCTCGAGCTCGGCGCGCGCGAGATCGGCGGCGCCGTCGGCGTCGCCGCTGAGCACGGCCTGCCTGATGTCGGTGATCGACATGGTTCCTCCTCGCGTCTCAGGGACGCTGACTGTCGCGGTGTGTCGTGACCGGTGCGGCCGTCACGGGCAGAGCGCCTTGTCGGCGCGGGCCACGACGGCGTCCATGTCGCGACGCACGTCGTCGGGCAGGTCGACGGGCTTGATCACGGACTTGAGGCGGCGGTACTCGTCCACGGCGCGCTCGTAGAGGTCCTTCTCGCCCTCCGCCTCCCACTGCTGCTGCAGTTGGAAGCGGAAGAGGCTCGGCTCCACGTAGTCGCGGCAGTGCTTGAGCGTGTGCTTGCTCTGCACGAGACTGCCGCCGATCCCCATCGCCAGGATCTCGTCAGTGGCGAGGAACTCGTCGTTCACCTGGATGCCGCGCACGTACTCCTTCACGACGGCGACGACCTGGTCGTCGATGATGAGCTGGGCGGGGCTGGCGAGGCTGGCGCCGCCCAGCCGGCCCACTCCGTAGGCGATGTCGATGCCCGCAAGGGCGCAGAGAAGGGCGCCGAGCGCCTTCTCGGCCACGGCGCGGCCGTCGCTCACGTAGGTGTCGGTCATGATCGGACAACCGGACACGCGGATGCCGAAGCCCTCGCTCGTGAGCTGCTGTCCCACCGCGCGCTGTACGTTGGCGATCGGGGTGGCGAGCGTGGAGAAGCCGGTGGCCATATCCCCGGGGCAGTTGAACTGCGTCATCATGATCGGGTGCCCGGGCTTGACCACCTGGCACAGGACCACGTGCGCCAGCGTCTCGGCACAGTTCTGCACGGCGCTGCCCGCAACGGTCATGGGGCTGGTGAACCCGGTCATCACGTGGCCGTCGGACGAGATCGGCACGCCGTGGTGGCACGCCTGGATGATCTCCTCGGCGTCCATGGCCTTCATGATGAACGGGGACACGGTGCCGGGGTTGATGATCGCGACGCTCTGCTCGCGCAAGCCCTCGACGCTGCCCATGCGCGCGACCATGAGCTCGAACATGAAGGGCACGGCCTCCCGGCTGAAGGCGTGCATCCAGAGGGGCTTCGTGGTGTTCTGCATCTGGATGTTGAGCGCGTGCACCTCGGCGCTCTCAGCCGGCACGTCCATCGGCGTCTGGATGGCGCAGATGTCGGTGTGCTGGAGGACCTCGATCATCTGGCACCACTCCGCGTACCGGGCGACCGAGTTGTCCTCGAACCGCTTGGTCTCGACGTCGTGGTGCAGCATGCTCTGGACGTTGGTGCTCGTGTAGAACAGGCCGTCGGGGTGCGGGATGGGCAAGTCGTGGCGCGGGTCGGCGCCCTTGACCACGAGCTCTTCGGGCACGGTCTTGACCGCGGATTCGACGAGCTCGGCGGGGAACTTGACGACGTGTGTCTCGCGATCGACGTCGGCGCCGGCTTCGGCGAGGATGCCGAGAGCGCCGTCGTGGTCGATCCGCATGCCCATCGTCGCCAGCAGGTCGAGGCACTTCTCCCGCATAGTGCCCACCTGCTCGGACGAGAGCATCCTCAGCTTCAGCGTATCTCCCATGTGCTGTCTCCTTGGGATGCGCCGCGAGAGCCCGCCCGATGGGCGCGCTCGTCGGCGCGAACGAGGGATGGGGCGGAGCGCCGGACATGAAGCGTGTGCCCGGCGCGGCGGTCGGCCTAGGGGCCGCGAGAGTCGAAGCTGGTGCTGTCCGGTGTGAGCACGTAAGGGGGCGCACTGGGCTCAGGAGTGCACCAGTGGAGCCTCGGCATGTCGGCAGTCCGCCGGTCAGACATCGGACGATCCCCCTGGCGGCCGGCCCGGCCGCCGCGTACGTCGTGGATGCAGAACCGCAAGCCGGCGCATGGTACGCCCGCCCGCGCGAGAAGGCAACAGGCGGCGGCGCCTGTCCAGCTGCGGGGACGGTTCCGCGCCCGCAGTCGAGCGGATTTGCGTCCGTAATCCCGGACACCTGCCCGCGCGTCTGTGCAACCAGTCCGGCCTCGCCTACATTGCGCGATGAGTCAGCATCGGCGGCGCCCACGACCCAGCGAGTCGACACGGGCGGCGCCTGATCCCCGCGAGAGGAGACACACCGGTGACCATCACCCTGGACGGCTCGTCGCTCACCGTGGAGCAGCTCGTGCGCATCGCCCGCGAGGGCGAGCAGGTGCAACTCGACCCGGCCGCCGCCGAGCGCATCAACGTGTGCCGCGCGATGCTCGAGGACAAGATCGCGGCGCGCGAGATCATGTACGGCACCAACACCGGCATCGGCGAGTTCAGCGAGATCGTGCTCGACGACGACCAGGTGCAGCAGTTCCAGCGCTACCTCGTCTACAACCACGCCGCCGGCATCGGCGAGCCCGCGCCCATCGAGGTCGTGCGCGGAGCGATGGCGGCGCGCGTCAACGTGCACGCGCACGGCAACTCCGGCAACCGCCTGGAGATCACGCAGACGCTGGTCGACCTGCTCAACAAGGGCGTCACGCCGGTCATGAGCTCCAAAGGCTCGGTGGGCGCCTGCGGCGACCTCGCCCCGATGGCCCAGATGGCCCTGGTCATGATGGGCGAGGGCGAGTCCTTCTACCAGGGCGAACGCATCCCCAGCAGGGAGGCACTCGAGCGCGTCGGCATCCCCGTCCCGGGGCTGGAGGCGCGCGACGGCCTGGCCACCATCAACGGCTCCAATGTGCTCACGGCGATGAGCGCCCTGCTCTGCTACGACGCCGACCGCTGGCTGCGCCAGGCCGAGATCGCCGCGGCCATGAGCCTCGAGGCGCTGCTCGCCAACCTCAAGCCGTACAACAGCAAGCTGCACGAGCTCCGCGGCTTCGCCGGCGCCGTGCGCAGCGCCGCCGCCATCCGCGCCTGCATCCAGGACAGCGACCTCGCCACCGGCAAGATCAAGACCAAGGTGCAGGACGCCTACTCCATGCGCTCCACGCCGCAGGTCATCGGCGCCGCCCACGACGCCCTCAATTGGGCGAAGAGCCAGGTGGAGATCGAGCTCAACGGCGTCGGCGACAACCCGATCTGGGTGCCAGAGGAGAAGCTGACGCTGACGGGCGCGAACTTCCAGGGCACGCCCGTCAGCCTGCCGATGGAGATGGTCGGCCAGGCTATCACCATGGTCAGCGTGCTCAGCGAGCGCCGGCTCAACCGCCTCGAGAACCCGGCGACGAGCCAGGGCCTGCCCGACTTCCTCACGCCCAACCCCGGCTTCTACAGCGGCCTGATGCTCAGCCAGTACACCGCCGACATGCTCATCACCGAGCAGCGCATCCTCTCGGCGCCGGCGGCGACCATGAGCATCCCCGCCGCGGCCGACCAGGAGGACTTCGTGTCCATGGGCATGAACACCGCCCTCAAGAACCGGCAGATCCTCGAGAACGCCTACGGCGTGCTCGGCATCGAGCTCATGGGCGCGGCGCAGGCGCTCGACTTCCGTGAGTTCACCCCCGGCAAGGGCGTGCGTACCGCCAAGGCGGTGATCCGCAAGTACGTGGACCACCTCGACGTGGACCGGCCGCTCTATCCCGACCACAACCGGATGGCCGAGCTCGTGAAGTCCGGGGAGATCCTCGACGCCGTCGAGACCGAGGTCGGCCCGCTGGGCTGACCGCAGCAGCCTGAGGACGGCCCGGGTCCAGCCAGACACCGGGCGCTCCAGCGAAGGCGGCGGTCCGATCCCCGGACCGCCGCCTTCCTGCATTGCAGCCTCCTCGCCTGCCCGAGGCGATAGACTGGGCGGCGGCAATCGGAGGACCCATGGACGAACCCGCGGTACGCGCGCAGCTCGCCGAGGCCGACATCACGGTCGGGCCGGTGCACAGGAACCTGCCGGCGCCTGAACTCATCGCCCGGTCGCTGGCGCGCGGCGAAGGCATCTTCGCCGCCAACGGCGCTCTCGTCGTGACGACCGGCGAGCGCACCGGCCGCTCGCCAGCCGACCGCTACATCGTCGACGAGCCGGAGGCCGCCGACGTCGCCTGGGGCGGGCCGAACCAGCCGTGCACGCCCGAGTTCTTCGACCGCCAGGTGCGCCGCGTGAGTGACTACCTGCGCCGCCGCGAGGTCTACGTGTTCGACGGCTTCATCGGCGCCGAGCCCACCTACCGCACGCCCATCCGCGTCGTCGCGCGGGCGTCTTGGCATGGACTGTTCTCGCACACGCTGTTCGTGCGCCCCGAGCCCATCGACCTCGAGGACTTCCAGCCGGCGTTCACGGTCATCGCCTGCGGGGAGCTGCCGGTCGACGCGCGGCCGGAGTGGGAGGGCGACGAGGGCGACGGCTCGGGTGACCGGCCCTCGCAGACCTTCGTCGGCATCTGCCTCAGCAGGCGCCTCGTCATCATCCTCGGCACCATGTACGGCGGCGAGATCAAGAAGGCTCTCTTCACGGCGATGAACCACCTCCTGCCGGCGCGCAACGTGCTGCCCATGCACTGCTCGGCCACCGCGGGCCAGAAGGGTGACGTGGCGCTCTACTTCGGCCTCTCGGGCACCGGCAAGACCTCTCTGTCGGCCGATCCGACTCGCCGCCTGATCGGCGACGACGAGCACGGCTGGAGTGACCACGGCGTGTTCAACTTCGAGGGCGGCTGCTACGCCAAGGTCATCCGCCTCTCCCCCGTGCACGAGCCCCAGATCTTCAACGCGATCCGCTTCGGGTCCATCCTTGAGAACGTGATCATCGATCCGGTGACGCGAGCCATCGACTGGGACGACGACTCCATCACCGAGAACACCCGCGCCACCTACCCCGTGAGTCACATACCGGGGGCGATCGAGACGGGCCTGGGAGGCATGCCGCGCACCATCTTCCTGCTCGCCTGCGACGCCTACGGCGTGCTGCCGCCGATCTCGCGCCTGACCCCGGAGATGGCGGGCTACCACTTCCTCTCCGGCTTCACCGCCAAGGTCGCCGGCACCGAGGCGGGATGTGTCGAGCCGGAGCCAACGTTCTCGCCCTGCTTCGGCGCCCCGTTCATGCCGCTCGACTTCGTCGTCTATGCGGACATGCTCGCCCAGCGGCTGCAGACCAGCCCGACGCAGTGCTGGCTGGTCAACACCGGCTGGTCGGGAGGCGGCTGCGACGCCGGCCGGCGCATGCCCATCGAGATCACGCGGAGCCTGCTGAAGGCCGCCCTCGAGGGGTCGCTGGACGGCGTCCCCATGACGCCGCACCCCGTCTTCGGCGTGGACGTGCCGTCCGCGTGCCCAGGCGTCCCCGACCAACTGCTCGACGCCCGGTCTACCTGGGCCGACCCCGCCGACTACGACCTGCGCGCGACGATGCTGGCGAGGCAGTTCGCCGCCAACTTCGAAGCCTTCGCCGGCCGTGTGACCCCCGAGATAGCGGCGGCCGGCCCTCGGACGGCCGGCTGAGATCAGCGGTGCCGTCCAGGCCTTGCCGGATCGTGCTCGCGCGCGGGACTCGGGCAGTCGGACGCACGCTCGCCCTCGCCCTGGCGGCCGCCGCCCTTCTCGCCGGCTGCGGCGGCCAGGCGCAGGCGCCCGCCGGCCAGCCGTCCCAGAGCCAGAAGCCCGCGGGCCAGTCGCCCGCCGCCGGCGCCGCCCCTCGCCCTGCCGTGATCATCTCGGACCGCGCCGGGCCGTCGTGGAGGGGCCGGCTGGGCGAGACCGTCCAGGTCGACTGGTACGACCAGCGCAGAGGCGAGACGCTCAGCGAACAGATCACCGTCCTGGCCGTGAAGCGCCTCCCGAACCCTGATGACGAGGGCGGCCCGGACGAGTTCGGTGACGGCTACGGGCCCTACGAGTGGAAGTACGGCATCAAGGTGCGGCTCACCAGTCTCGACGAACGCTCGGCCCGGCGACCGGCGGCGTACCAGTTCATCCGGCTCAGCGACGGGCGCGACTCGGAGGACGGGGTGTCGGGGCTCGGCTCACCGGGCGGACCCGACCCCTCGCGGCCGGGCAGGAGCTCCGTGGGCTGGCTCCACCAGTGGGCGGAGCAGGGCTTCAGGCCGACGCAGGTGACGCTTTCGGTCGGCGCCTGGCGCGCCGTCTGGTCGCTGGACTGATCACCACCCCGTGGGCGAGCGGACCGCCGGCGCCACACGCCGCGTTCTGGACCAGCGACAGGCGCAGTGAGGATAAGGTGGCGGGAGCGACGGGGCTCGAACCCGCGGCCTCCGGCGTGACAGGCCGGCGCTCTAACCAGCTGAGCTACGCCCCCGCGAAAGGACGCTGACGGCCGGTCACGGAGCGACCGGCCGCGTTGCAGCGAATGCGGAGTCTAGCATACGGCCTGCGACGCGGCAAAGCGCGGGGGAGGCTGTTCGGCGGGCGGCCCGACAGGCGCGCCGCCTCCCGCGTCGATCAGCCCGGCCCGGAGCCGTTGCGCGTGAGCGCCCGGCGCGCCGAGTAGCCGTTCTGGGCGACCCAGGTGGCATGGTCGAGCAGGGCGCGGCCGTACCACGGCCTGCCGGGCAGGCCGTGCACACCGCGCACCCGCGGCGTCGCGAGGGCATCCTCGTAGGCTTCGATGATGCTGCCGGTGATGCGGCTCCAGGAGAGCTCGGCGGCGGCTGCGCTGCCCGCGGC
>JBLMXT010000187.1:0-2855 GCA_050257915.1 Deltaproteobacteria bacterium | reverse complement strand
GCGCGGCGCGTACTCAGGGGTGTACGAGAACCGCTACTACGGCCGCGTGACGGTGCGGCCGGGCGCGGGTGACGGGCTCGTCGTCCGCCTGGGGCGTGGGGAGGCGCTGCGGTGCGTGCCCTGGAGCGCCGACATCTGGCGGGACACGGGCTCGGGGACGGCCGCCGTCTTCGCCGCGCGCGGCGGCCGGGTCCAGGCCGTCACGCTCACGCTGCTCACGTTCGACGGCCGCCGCGGCGCGTTCGCCCGCGTCGACTGACGCGCGCCGGCTCTACTTCCTCTTCCGCCGGCCGCTGATGACGCTGTTCATGATCATGCCGAAGGCGATCCCGGCGATGGCGGCGCCGATGAGCAGCAGCCACGCGCTCGCACCGGTCGCGGCGACGAGGGTCGTCATCTCCTCACCCCCTCACGCGTTCCCGCGTCACCAGCCGGGGAGGGCCTGGTCGCCCTCCAGGGCACGCGCGTCCGTGACGTCTTCGTTGACCTCGAGGATGCCCTTGTAGGCGCCGCCGCGGTCGCGGAGGGCGAAGTAGCGCGTGCGCTTCATCCGCTCGCCCTTCTGCTCCCAGCCCTCGGCCACGTCCTTCGTGCCGGCCTTGAACGCGCTCAGGATCTCCTCGAGGCAGGCCATGCTGTGCTCCGGGTGGCAGTCCCTCACGTCGCGACCGATGTAGCGCGCGTCGCAGGTCTTGTAGGTGTCGCCCTTCCAGTAGACCAGGATGTCGTTCTCGTCCGCGACGCTGACGTCGAGCGGGAGGAAGGTGAAGACGAGGTCCGCCAGTTCGGGCGTGAGACCGCCGTGTTTCCACAACATGGGATGGGACCGCCTCTCGGAGTGGTTGCCTGCAGCGGCCATCGTATCGCACCGCTACGTGACGGGGCGCCGGCTACCAGTCGAGCAGCCGGCGCTGTCCCTCCAGCGCCCGGATCGCGGTCACGTCCTGCACCGTCTCCACGACGCCGCGGTAGGCGCCGCCGCCGTCCCTGACGGCGAAGTAACGGATGTGCAGGAACTTGCCCTGCATCTCGATCCAGAACTCCGCCGTGTCCTTCTCGCCGGCGCGGAACGCGTCGATGATCTGCTGCACCTTGTGCACGCTCGCCGGCGGGTGGCAGTTCTGCACCTTGCGCCCGATGACGCCGGGGCTGCGCGGGAAGATCCGGTGTCCCTCGCTGTAGAAGCGCACCTTGTCGTGCTCGTCCACGTACTGGAAGTCGATGGGGAGGACGCCGAGCACCAGGTTGAGCTCTTCCAGGGAGAGCTCGCCGGTGTTCAGGGCGAGGAGGCCGGCGGGCGAAGCGGCTCCGGCCTCGGCGTCCTCCCCGGCGCCGTCCGCTCGCGTCCCGGCCGCCGGCCACGCCGGCACGTCCGCGATGAAGGCGTAGCCGATGTCGCCCTCGCCGGCGCGGATCTTCGTCCACTCCGCCTCGCTCAGCGTGTCGATCGCCATGGGGTGCAGGACCTTCTCCTCCTTGGTCACCATGTCGTCGACCATCTTGGCCAGCGCGAGGCAGGTGCTCACCGCCATGGCTGCGTCGTCCTCGGCGATGGTGGCCCGCGCCTGCTTGATGAGGGCGCGGATGTCGTCGTGGATGGCCCACATCACCTTGCTGGGACCCTCGACGCCGTGGCCCTCGAGGAAGGGGAAGAGCTGGTTCTCCTTGCGCAGGTAGTGCTTGTCGACCTCGGCGAGCCGCTCCACGGTGTCGCTCAGGGCGCCCTTCAGGCGCGCCCACGCGCCGCCGTCCGGCGGTTCGCCGATGGTCTCGGCAACCTTGCGCAGCGAGGCGGTCACCTGCAGCAGCGCCTGGTTCTCGCGCTGGAACGTGTCCAGGGGATGGCCGGGCGGCGCGGTGACCGCGGCGTGGCCCTCGAGCGCGTCGGCGAACACCTGCACGTGCACGTCGCAGAGGCGCTTGACCTCGGTGTCCGGCACGCCGCCCTCGATGAGCTTCTGCTCCATGGCGGCGATCTCCGTGGCCTCGACGTCCTGGATCAGCTCCTCGAACCGCGGCTTGACCTCCTCGACGGTCTTGCCGGCGTGGAGGTCCTTGACGATCGCGTGCAGCTCGGCGAGCCGCGCCGGGTCGATGGTCTCGGCGTCGGCCACGTCGGCGATCGGCGGCCGCGTGCCCGTCCGCCTCTCGATCTCGGAGGCGATGTCGTCGGTGAGCCGGTTCAGCGGCACGTTGCCCTGGGCCGCGACCGCGTCCAGCGTCGCCATGCGGCCCACCGTGCGGCGCAGCACCGGATTGGTCAGCTTCTTGAACTCCGGGTGGTACTCCGCCAGGAAGTCCAGGAGGAAGGGATACTCCTTGAGCAGCGTGTGGACGGTGGTCTTGGGCGTGATGGTCAGCGGCGGCGCGGTGCTCATACCCGACTCCAAAGGTAGGGATTGTCTTCGAGCCGATGGTACCACCGCCCGAACGGCGTCATTCTTGACCTTGCTCAAGCTCGGCGGAGGTCCGGCCGGCAAACGCCCCGCGTCGCTGCGCGGCCGGACATGCGGGGAGACTCAGCGCAGGGGCTCCCGCCGGCGTGCCGGGAGCCGACCACGCTGACGGGAGGCATGATGGCCACGATCCAGGCGTCGGTGGAAGTCGACGCACCGCTGGAATTCGCCGATCTGGAGTGGAGCGAGTTCCTCATGGATTCTCTGCTGCACGGCTACGCCAGGGGCCTGATCGACGCGGAACCGCTGCTCGACGAGGACGACATGGAGGCCGCCAAGGTCGAGTTCATCACCGAGGGCGAGCGCCTGGTGAGGGTGCAGGTGCGCCTGGAGTACACGCCCCGGAGCACAGCCGCGGCGGACCAGGAGGTGCGCCGCGCACAGGCGACGCTCGAGCGC
>JBLMXT010000186.1:0-3599 GCA_050257915.1 Deltaproteobacteria bacterium | reverse complement strand
CCAAGAAGGAGGGCCGGACGCTGGTGCACGGCTCGTTCCTCATGGAGCGGCCGCCGGAAGAGCTGACCCAGGCGGTGGAGGTCCTGGTCGGCGAGGAGTGGCAGAGCGAGGGTCTGAGCGGGGCCGGCGTCATGCTGGCGCCGGAGACGATCTGGCGCACGACGCTGCGCAAGCTGGAGACCGGTCTGCGGAAGCTGACGGCCGGTCGAACGCCGGCGGCCGCGCCGTCGAAAGAGGAAGGACACGCATGACGAAGATCCTGGTGCTCGGCGGCGGACCCGCCGGTTACGTGGCGGCCGGACGCGCCGCCCAGCTCGGCGCCGAGGTGACGGTCGTCGAGGCGCGCGAGATCGGGGGCACCTGCCTCAATCGGGGCTGCATCCCGACCAAGGCGATGGTGGCGGGCGCCGCGCGCCTGCACGAGGCGCGGCGCGCGGCCGAGTACGGCGTGCGGGTCGGCGAGGTCGGGCTGGACTTCGCCGCCTTCATGGCGCGCAAGGAGGCGGCGACCACCCAGCTGCGCGACGGCGTCGCCCACCTGCTCAAGGCGCGCAAGGTGCAGGTGGTGGCCGGGCGGGCCACGCTCGCCGGCCCCGGCCGCCTGGCCCTCGCGCCCGGCGCGACCCTGCCGGACGGGACCGTGCTCGAGCAGGGCGGCGAGCTCGAGGGCGACGCCGTGATCCTCGCCAGCGGCTCGGAGCCGGTGCGCATGGGCCTGTTCGACTGGAGCGACCCCAGGATCATGACGAGCGACGAACTCCTGCAGATCGACGCCGTGCCGGCCGGCCTCGCCATCGTCGGCGGCGGTGTGATCGGCTGCGAGTTCGCCAGCGTCTTCAACCGCCTCGGGACCGAGGTCACGGTGGTCGAGATGCTCCCCCAGCTGCTGCCCGGCGAGGACCAGCGCGTGGGCCGGACGCTGCAGCAGGCGTTCAAGAAGGCGGGCATCACCACCCACGTGAAGACCGCGGTCGAAGCGGCGGAGGCGGGCGCCGCCGGCGTGACGCTGCGCCTGGCCGGCGGCGCCGAGGTCACCGCCGAGCGCGTGCTCGTGGCGGTCGGCCGCCGGCCTGTGAGCGCCGGCCTCGGCTACGAGGAGGCCGGCGTGGAGATCGGCCCGGGCGGCTTCGTCGTCACGGACGAGAGCTGTCGCACCACGCTCGAGGGCGTGTTCGCGGCGGGCGACGTGGCCGGCCCGCCGCTCCTTGCGCACTGGGCCTACCACCAGGGCGCCATCGCCGCCGAGAACGCGGTCACCGGCGCCAACCTGCACTGCGACCGGACGCTCGTTCCCAGCTGCACGTTCAGCTCGCCGGAGGTGGCGAGTTGCGGCATCACCGAAGACAGGGCGAAGGCCGAGGGCATCGCCCACGAGGTCGCGCACGTGCGCTTCAACGGCAACTCCAAGGCGGTCTGCGACGGCGACGCCGACGGCTTCGTGCGCGTCGTCTACGAGCCCGGCGGCGGCAAGGTACTCGGCGCCAGCCTGATCGGGCCGCACGTCACCGAGCTCGTGCACGAGCTCGCGCTGGCGGCCCACAGCGGCCTCACGCTTGGCGACGTCGCCGCCACCATCCACGCCCACCCCACCCTGTCCGAGGCGGTCGGCGAGGCCGCGCTCGGCGGCCTCGGGCGCGGCGTGCACAGCATCTGAGGGTGACGGCCCGCCGCGACAACCCGGGAGCAGGCGGCGGCCCTGCGGCTGGGGCCGGTGGCCCGCCGCAGAGCCCCGGCCGCAAGCCGGCGTGGCTCAAGCAGAAGGCGCCGGCGCCGCGGCAGTACCGCGCCACCGGCGCCCTGCTCGACGAACTCGACCTGCACACCGTGTGCCGGGAGGCGCGCTGCCCCAACAAGGGAGAGTGCTACTCGTCCGGCACCGCGACGTTCCTCATCCTCGGTGACGTCTGCACGCGGGCGTGCGCCTTCTGCGCCGTCGAGGGCGAGGGCAAGCCTGCGCCGGCCGGGCACGCGGTGGCTGCGGCCCCGAGACTGCACGGCCTGTGCGCGCTCGACGTGGACGAGCCGCGCCGGGTCGGGGAGGCTGCGCGGCGGCTGGGCCTGCGACACGTGGTGATCACGAGCGTGACGCGCGACGACCTGCCCGACGGCGGGGCGGCACAGTTCGCGGCGGCCGTCGCCGCCGTGCGCGAGGCCGTGCCGGCCGCCACCGTCGAGGTGCTCATCCCGGACCTGGGCGGCGACGAGGCGGCGCTGCGCGCCGTGCTCGCCGCCCGCCCCGACGTGCTCAACCACAACCTCGAGACGGTGCCGCGCCTGTACCCGCGGGTGCGGCCGCAGGCGCGGTACGACCGCTCGCTCGAGCTGCTCGCGCGCGCCGCCGCGTGGGCGCGCTCGGGGGGTGCGGCCGAGCCGGCCGGCGCTCCCGCCCGCCCGCTCGTCAAGACCGGTCTCATGGTCGGCCTCGGCGAGAGCGACGACGAGGCGGCCGCCGTGCTGGCCGACGCGGCGGCCGCCGGAGTGGACGCCGTGACCGTCGGCCAGTACCTGCGGCCGCACGCCGGCTGCCTGCCGGTGGCGCGGTACGTCGCGCCGGAGGAGTTCGCCGGCTACCGGCGCCGCGGCGAAGAGTTGGGGATCACCGTCGTCGCGGCGCCCTTCGTGCGCTCGTCCTACAGGGCCGGCGAGCTGCTCGAGCGCGGCGCCTCGCCGGCGTCCGGCGCGCCCCCGGAAGGCGCCGCTTGAGCGGCCGAGACCCCCTGACCGGGGGCGCCGCGGCCGGCGAGGCCCTGCTGCCGCTGCCGACGCCGCAGGTCGTGGTCTTCGACCTCGACTACACGCTGCTGCGCCCGAGCGACCAGTTCGAAGCGCCGGGCTATGTGCGCACGGGCGCCCGGTTCGGGCTCGATCTGGACCCCGCGCGCTGGCCGCAGGCGGAGCGCGCCGCCTACAAGGCGGCCGCGGCGCGCCGTGAACAGACGGGTCTCGTGCACGACGACCACCTGCTGCCGCTGATCGCGCACGCGATCATCCAGGCGCTCGGCGGCGGCCCGCGCGGCGCGGTCGAGCTTGCAGCGGGGGCCGTCATCTCGGCCTGGAGCGACGCGCAGAACTTCGGCCTCTACGACGACGTGCTGCCCTGTCTGGACGCGCTGCGCACGGCCGGCGTGCGCATGGCGCTGCTCAGCAACGCGCTCGGTCACGGCGTGGAGGAGATCGTCGCCCACTTCGCGCTCGACGACTACATGGCCGGCGCCGTGTCGAGTCTCGAGACCGGCGCGGTGAAGCCCGCGCCGCGGATGTTCTCCACGCTGTTCGGGCTGCTCGGCATCTCTGCGCGTGACGCCGTCATGGTCGGCGACAGCGTCGAGGACGACGTGGAGGGCGCCGTCGCGTGCGGCTGCCCTGCCATCCTGCTGGACCGCTCCGGCCGGCGCAGGGGCCTCCCCGTCCCGCGCATCGAGTCGCTGGCCGAGTTGCCTGCGGCGCTCGGCCTCTGACGCCGCCCACTCGGCCACTCGGGCTCCGGCGCCCGGACGGAGGTGCTCCCGGCGCTTTCCCAGTCGCCGAGAAGTAAAAGATTCTTGACATGATGTCGCCTCTGCTTTACACTGCGCCTGTCAAACATTCTTGACATCACA
>JBLMXT010000185.1:0-3325 GCA_050257915.1 Deltaproteobacteria bacterium | reverse complement strand
CGCCGGCGAGGCCTCGACCGGCGACGAAGCGCGTCATCGCCGCGGACGACAGGAGCGGGCGGGCGGCGTCCGCCAGGACGACCACGGGAGCGCGGCCGGCGACGGCTTGCGCGGCGGCCGGATAGTCGCCCAGGCGCCATGATCCGCCGCCGTCGGCGGGATTGCCGGCTGCGTCGCCGGCCGGGAAAGGCGTCGCGACCGCGTCCTCGACGCGGTAGATCGTGCAGGCGTCGAATCCCGGCCGCCGGCGGATCGCGTCGAGCGTGGACTGTATGAGCGACTCCGCCTCGACCGCGGGCGAGGGCGTACCGAACCCGGCGATCGGGTCGTCCAGCTGCGCGAGGCGCTGGGCCATGGCGGCGGTGTCGTGCTCGTCCGTCAGCGCGAGCGCCGCTGTAGCCGCCGCCGCGTCGACGAGGGCCTCGTCGGGAAGCCCCGTGGCGGGCTCGCGGTCTCCGCCGGCGTCCACGAGGAGGTTCGCGGTCTGGCGCGCCATGAACTCCGCGAAGGCTACGTTGGCGCCGCTGAAGGCACGCTGCGCGCGGGATTCGACCAGCTCCAGCACCGCGCGGATGCGGCCTTCCACGGCCACCGGCACGGCGAGGACGGCGGCGTCACCGCGCCGGCGCAGCGCATCCGCCTCTGAGCGGTCGAGCAGGGTGGTCGAGCCCAGGTCGGAGATGACCAGCCGGCGTCCGGTGCGTAGCACTTCTCTGACGGCGGGGAGCGCCTCTCCCGTCACCTCGACATCCTCGGGTCCACCGCCGTCTCCCCGTGTCCGGCTGCGGGCGATGAGGAGACTGACGGCGTCGTTCGCGTCGACCAGCGAGACCCGGCACTCCGGCACGCCGACGCCCTCCGCCGCCACGTGGGCGAGCGTGAGCAGGGAGGCGCGGCGGTCGCCGCGGTCGGACCCCGGCGCGTGGCGAGCCGGAAGTCTGCGGGGAGGGCGTCCGCCTTCGTTCTCGGAGAGGTGGAGGAGCGCCCGGACGTCGTCTCGCCGGTAGCGGCGGTGGCCGCCGGGGCTGCGGTAGCAGGTCAGCCTACCGGAGTCGCTCCAGCGGCGGAGCGTGTTGAGGCTCACGCCGAGCTCCGCCGCGGCTTCGCCCAGGCGGAGCCAGCGATCGCCGTCTGCTCGTCCTACGCGCATACAGGGAGGGGTCGGTTGCCGGGTGCTTGAGAAGTTCCCCAATCCTACCGGCATTCCTGCCCGGCGCAGCCCTCAGACGAGCATTGGCGATGCCTTCTGCAAAGATGCAGGCGAGAGAGCCTGCCGGAAGCGGCCGAGCTTCAGGAGGTCACCCTCCTGCGGTCCCGGCCTCGGGGCCGGCTTCTTGCTCACCGTCGATAGCCTTGGCGATCTCGGCGAACGCGGCTCCCACGGGCGAACTCGGATCCACCGCCGCGGGGACGCCGACGTCGCCGCCCTCGCGGGTCGACTCGTCCAGGGGGATCCGGCCGAGCAGCCGCGTGTCCATGAGGCGCGCGATCTCGAAAGCGCCTCCGCGCCCGAAGATGTAGTGGCGGCCGCCGCAGTCCGGACACACGAAATAGGCCATGTTCTCGACGACTCCGAGGATGCGCTGCTTGGTCATCTGCGCCATCTTGGCCGCTTTGATCGCGGTGCGGGCGGCCGCTTCCTGAGGCGTCGTGACGACGACGAGCTCGGCTCCGGGGATCATCTGCGCGATCGTCAGGGCGATGTCGCCGGTGCCCGGCGGGAGGTCGATCAGCAGGTAGTCCGGGCTTCCCCAGAGGACGTCGCCCAGGAACTGCTCGATGGCGCGGCCCAGCATCGGCCCTCGCCACACCACAGGCTCGTTGTCCGGGAGAAAGAAGCCCATGGAGACGACCTTCACCCCGTGGGCCTCCGGCGGGAGCATCTTGCCGTCGTGCGTCTCGGGAGGTACCGCGGGAAGGCCCATCATGAGGGGCACCGTCGGGCCGTACACGTCGGCGTCGATGAGGGCGACGGCGCGACCGCGGGAGGCGAGTGCGGTCGCCAGGTTCACCGTCACGGTGCTCTTGCCCACGCCTCCCTTGCCGCTCGCGACCGCGATCGTGCGCGTGCGCGAGCCGGGCCCGAAGAGCGACTGGACGAGCTGGTCGCGCTGCCTGAGGCGGCCCGCGAGCGCGTCGCGCTCGTCGCAGGACATGGCGTCCAGCTTGACCTCGACCGCCCGCCCGTCGGCGATCGCGCTCAGGGCCTGCTCGGCATCGGCGCGGATCTGGTTGCGAAGGGGGCAGCCGGCAGTGGTCAGGACGATCGTGGCGCCGAGGCGCGCGTCGTCCGCCACGATATCCCGGACCATGCCGAGATCGACGATGTCGCGTTGCAGCTCAGGGTCCTTGACGCTCGAGAGCGCACGAAGCACGTCCTCTTGGGTCACGCCTGCCTCCGTGGTCGGATCGCTCGGTGATGAAACGGCCTCTCCTGTGTACCCGCGCGCCGAAGGGCGTAGTCGGCCGTCGCCATCGTAGCAGGCCGCCCAAACGCGCCCGCCTCGAGCCGCATCGCGTTCACCGTCTGGGCACAGGTGCTTCAAAGGTTCTTCACAACATTCGTGTAGCATGACAATCGAAAAGCGCGGCCTTCCGCTGAGCAGCGGCGGTCGTGAGGCGAGGAGTGGCGGTGCGGAAGCTCCGCTCGGAAGGAGCGATCTGTGAGACGACATTGGAAGAGGATCGCCACGGTGGCGGTCGTCGCCGCGGTCGCCTTGTCGGTGGTCGCGGTGGCCTACGGCGCGACGAGGACCCAGTCCGAGCGCCAGGCACCGGGCAGCGCAGCGTGCGGCGTGCTCATGAACGATCCTGAGGCGCTCGACGCCATGCAGGCCCTGCGCGCCGAGCATCAGAAGGAGATGCAGGCGTGGTACGGGCAGTACGGCTCGGACCCGTCCAGCGCCGACGCCCAGGCTGCGCTTCAGAAGCTGCGCGAGGAGCACTGGAGCGACATGCGCGGGCTGTTCGAGAAGTTCGGGATCGACGTTCCCGACGGCGCAGGCCCTGGCGGCATGATGGGGCGTGGTGGCGGCTGCGGCGGCGGCTGCGGCGGAGCAGGCGCCGGTCAGGGCGCCGGGTACGGCGGCATGATGGGTTCCGGCGGCGGCATGATGGGCGCCTGGAACTGACAGCACGGGCTTCCGGCCGCGGCGGCGTGCCTGAGGGAAGAACGGGGCCGGCGTTTCACGTGAAACGCCGGCCCCGTTCTCGTCCGGACGGACCGTCTTCCGGGGCGGTGCGGTCCGGCAGCCGACGACGGCTCTCCGGACGGCGCTGTTTCACGTGAAACGAGAAGAGGGCCCCCACGCCGGCGGCGGGGGCC
>JBLMXT010000184.1:0-3499 GCA_050257915.1 Deltaproteobacteria bacterium | reverse complement strand
CATGTAGAACTGGCCGAAGCGGATGAAGAGGTCGTCGTCGCAGCGCAGGCACTCCACGAGGCGCCCGCGCTCGTCGGGGATCACCTTGAGCTGCTTGACCATGACGCCGTCGATCATTGGGTCCCTCCTCCCCCGTGCCGCGGGGGTGCGTCTACAGGATGCCGATCTGGCAGCAGTCGCCGACCAGGAAGCGGTAGGCGACCGGACGGGCGTCGCTGTGAGCGATGACGCAGTCGCGGCCGATGAGGCTGTCGGTCATGCGCGTGCCCAGGTGCGAGATGCGGCTGTTCTCGAGGACGATCGAGTGCTCCAGCTCGGCGTGCTCGACGACGACGCCGTCGCTGATGGATGTGTACGGGCCGACGAAGGTGTCCGTGAGCCGGCACCCGGCGCCGATGACCACCGGGCCGCGCACGGTGCAGCGCTCCAGCCGGCTGCCCTCGCCGATCCGGACGGGACCCTCGAGGGTGGTCTCGAGCAGCTCGCCGCGGACGTCGCCGGCGATGGTGCCGAGCACCAGCCGGTTGGCCTCGAGCATGTCCTCGAGCCTGCCGGTGTCCTTCCACCAGCCGGTGACCACGTGCGGCTCGATACGCAGGCCGCGGTCGACCATGTGCTGGATGGCGTCGGTGATCTCGAGCTCGCCGCGGGCGCTGGGCGTGATCGCCTTGACGCTGGCGAAGACGGCCGGCGTGAACAGGTACACGCCCACGAGGGCGAGGTCGCTGCGCGGCTCGGCCGGCTTCTCCACGAGCCGCGCCACGCGGCCGTCGCCGTCCAGCTCGGCGATGCCGTAGCTCTGCGGGTCGGCGACCTTCTGCAACAGGATGAGCGCGTCCGGGCGGTTCTCCTCGAACGTGCGCACGAACGGCGCGATGCCCTCCTTGAGCAGGTTGTCGCCGAGGTACATCACGAACGGCTCGTCGCCGAGGAAGGCCTCGCTGATGAGCACCGCATGCGCGAGGCCGAGGGGCGCCTCCTGCGGCAGGTACGTGATCGCGAGCCCGAAGCGGCCGCCGTCGCCGACCGCGCCCTCGATCTCCGCGCGCGTGTCGCCGACGACGATGCCGACCTCATCGATCCCCGCGGCCTTCATCGCCTCGAGGCCGTAGAAGAGCACCGGCTTGTTGGCCACAGGCACCAGCTGCTTGGCGGCGGTGTGGGTGATGGGCCGCAGGCGCGTCCCCGCGCCGCCGCTCAGGATGAGGCCTTTCATGGGCGTGCCCCCCGCGCCCGCGAGTCAGATGATCTCGTCGTCGGCGAGCTCGTCGTCTGTCTCGGTGGAGAGGAGGTCGAGGACGTGATGTTCGTCGACCGCCTTGCCGACGAACACCACGTTGGGGCCCGTCCAAAGAGTGACGCGGGCCCCGACCGGCAGCCGGTAGGGGGTGCCGTTCACGACGATGCTGGTCAGCGTGGAGCGCTCGATGTCGCGCGTGACCTCGGCGCTGTCGATACGGAACGGTTCCGCGTCGCCCAGCTGTAGCCGAGGTTCTCTGCTGTCGTCGATGATCACGGCGCGGAGTATAGCATCAGGGCCGCATTTAGGCTGGTCCGAGCGCGGGGATACGTGTTTTAGTAGGACCAGACCGGCACGGTCTGTCCGTTGGGGGAACGGAAGGAGCCACAGTGATCAGGTCCACGCACGCCAAAAGCCGGCTGCTCGCGGCGGTGATCGTCGCCCTGCTGGCCATCGGGCTGCTCTGGGGCATCGCGAGCGCGATGGCCGCGAGCGAGAGCCCCGCCGCCGATGGCGGCAAGACCATCCTGCGTCTGGGATGGACCAACGACCCGGACAACCTCAACCCGTTCATCGGCTACGAGTCGTCCAGCTACGAGATCTGGGCGATCAACTACGAACTGCTGGTCGGCTTCCGCGCCAGCGACTACGCCAACGTCCCGGGCGTCGGGCTCGCGACCGACTGGCAGACCTCCGACGACGGCAAGGTCTGGACGTTCACGATCACCGACAAGTCGAAGTGGCAGGACGGCGAACCACTGACCGCCGCGGACGTGGCCTTCACCTTCAACTACATCATCGACAACGAGCTCGGGATGTTCCTCGACTACGTCAAGTTCATCGACAAGGTCGAGGCGCCCGACGCCACGCACGTGGTCTTCACGTGCTCGAAGCCGAAGGCGAACATGCTCGGGCTGTGGATCCCCATCCTGCCCGAGCACATCTGGAGCAAAGTACCGCCCAAGGAGGTCGAGAGCAAGTACAAGAACTCGCCGCCGATCATCGGCTCCGGTCCGTTCCAGACCGTCGAGTGGAAGAAGGGCGAGTTCGTGCGCATGGTCGCCAACAAGGACTATTGGCGCGGCGCTCCCAAGGTGGACGAGGTCATCTTCCAGACCTACCAGAACCAGGACACCATGGCGCAGGACCTCAAGACCGGCGCCATCCAGAGCGCCTGGAACATCCCGTCGGCGCAGTTCAACGCGCTGAACAACGAGCCCGACCTCGAGGCGATCCGCGGCGTGGTCGTCGGTGTCGATGAACTCGGCTTCAACTGCGCCGACAAGAAGGTCTATCCCAAATCCACCGGTCACCCGGTGCTTCAGGACCCGGCCTTCCGGAGTGCTCTGCAGTGGGCCGTCGACAAGGAGAAGATCGTCGCCATCGGCTACAGCGGCAATGCCGCCCCGGCCGACACGCTGTGCACTGCCGACTTCTACTCGGCCGAGGCCGACTACCACCTCACGCCGTCGACTCCGTACACCTTCGACCTCGACAAGGCGCGCCAGGCGCTCTCCGAGGCCGGCTACGTCGACGGCGACGGCAACGGCATCCGCGAGTACAAGGGTGAAGACATCAAGCTGCGTCTGTACGCGCGCACCGAGTCGCCCGAGAGCCAGAACTGCGGCAAGCTGATCACCGGATGGTTCGAGGAGGTCGGACTCGACATCGACTACCAGGTGATCGACGACGGCGCTCTCGGCGACAAGCAATACAACTACGACGGCAACGACTACGCGCCAGACTTCGACATGTTCATCTGGGGTTGGGGCGGCGATGTCGATCCCAACTTCATCTTGTCCGTCATGACGACCGGCTCCATCGAGAGCTGGAGCGACTGCATGTGGTCCAACGCGGAGTACGACAAGCTCTTCCTCGAGCAGCAGACCACGATCGATGTGCAGGAACGCATCGCGCTCGTGCACGAGATGCAGCAGATCATCTACGACGAGTCGCCCTACATCCCACTTGTCTACCCGCTCAACCTGGAGGCCGCCAACAAGGGCAAGTGGACCGGGTGGGTGCGCGCCGGCCAAGACAAGGGACTCTGGTGGTACAACACCCAGCCGGACACCTACATGGCCGTGCAGCCCGGCAGCACCGCGCCCGCCGAGAGTGACGGCGGGTCCAACACTGGCCTGATCGTGGGGATCGTGATCGCCGCCGCCGTCATCATCCTCGTCGTGGTGCTGCTGCTGCGGAGACGGGCCGGGCGCGCGGAGACGGAGGCCTGAGCGACGAGGGGGGGGGGGGGGGGGG
>JBLMXT010000183.1:0-2712 GCA_050257915.1 Deltaproteobacteria bacterium | reverse complement strand
TCTTGTCGATCTCGCCGCGCACGTCGCTCTGGATCTTGGAGCCAAGCTCCAGCACGTCGAGCTCGCGCGTGAGGATGCCGATGAGGGCGCGCATGCGCTTCTCGACGTCGCTCTCCTCGAGCAGCGCCTGCTTGTCTTCGGCCTTGATGCGCATGGTGCTGGCGATGAGGAAGGCGAGCGGCCCCGGCTCCTCGATGTTGGCCGCGGCCATCTCCAGCTCTTCCGGCAGATACGGCACCAGGGCGACGATCTTGCTGAAGACGCTGAGCAGGCTGGCGCGCAGCGCCTCCGACTCCGTGGACTCGGAGGCGACGTCCTCGATCTTCTCGGTGCGCGCCACCAGGTACGGCTCCTCGCTCACGTACTCCTTGACGCGCACCCGCTGCAGGCCCTGCACGAGGATGCGCATGGTGCCGTCCGGCAGCTTGATCATCTTGTGCGCGAGCCCGACCGTGCCGACCGGGTAGAGCAGGTCCGGCCCCGGCGTCTCGATCTCGGCGTCCTTGCTCGTCACCATCGCCAGCAGGCGGTCGCCGGCGAGCACGTCGTCGATCAGCTTGATGCTGCGCTCCTGGCCGATCGTCAGGGGGATCATCGTGTCCGGGAACACCACGGTGTCGCGCAGCGGCAGCACCGGCAGGACGGCGGGGATCTCCTGAGCGGCTGCCTCTTCGACCTGCGGTTCCTGGGGGTCGCTCATGCGTCACCTCCTCCTGTCTGGATGTCGATCTTGCGGGCGCCCTGCTCCTGCGGCGTCAGGGTGAGCCTGACCTCGAGGACGCCGGCCTCGTACGTCGCGGTGGTGACCTCCGGGTCGACGTCGACCATGAGGCGCACGCGGCGCTCGAACGGGCCGTAGTCCATCTCGACCTGCTGGTAGACGCGGCCCTCCTTCGTCGGGAACGTGCGCTCGCCGCGCACGACGAGCTCGCGCCGGTCGACGAGCAGCTCGATGTCGCCCATCGCCATGCCGGCCAGGTCGAAGCGCACCACGATCTCGCGCGTGTCCTCCTCGAAGTACGCGTCCGCGGCCGGACGGAAGCCGCGGCCGCTGTACTGCCTGGTGGCGATCACGCACGAATCGTTGAAGGCGCGCAGGACCTCGTTGTGAAGCTTCTCAACATCCACGGGGTGACTCCTCAGCGCGGGGCCCCGGCCGGGCGGCGGAGCCGCGGCGCCGGGGCACGTCTTCCGGGAACTCGACACGGACCTACCCGGTTCACCGGGGAGCGTAACGACGGGCGCCGAGCGAGCGCAAGCCGTGCGGCTCACCGCGCCGTTGTCGTCCACTCGTACGCGACCGACCCGCCCCCCGTGGTGCCTAGCTGCGCGCGCAGGGTGTGTGTGCCGGCACGCAACGGCCGGCGCCAGCTGAAGATCACCACGGAGGAGACCGGTGTGAGCGCCGTCCACGTCACCCGCGCCGGGCGCCGCCGTCCGTCGATCCAGAGCGCCGCCCGCTCCAGATCGACGTCGCCGGTGAGGCGAGAGTAGTCGAGGATGACCGTCGAGCGTGACCAGGGACCTTCTCCCGGCCACGGCACCACGCTCGTGACCGCGATCTCGGGACGGCTGCCCTCGGGAGTGACGGCGACGCGGACGACCCCGGCAGGTGGTGTCGGATCGGAGTCCGACGGCGTCGTCGCGGAGCAGGCAGCGACCAGGAGAGCGATGCCGGCGAGCAGGACTGCGGTCTGGAGGGAAGAGCGGAGCATCGGGTCACCGTCCCGAATGCATGAGGACTGTGGTTCGAGTATGCCCGACCTTTCTCCCCTGGCCCGTGCATCCGTCGGCGCGGGGGAATAGGATTATCGCGTGCAGCTGGCGTTCACCACCGTCGACGAGTTCCACAGCCTGCTCGAGCAGGCCGGCGAAGCTCTCGATTACCGAGAGGTGTGGCCGCGACTCTTCCCCGTCGCCAACTGCCCCCCGGAGCTCATGCGCAAGCTCGTCGCCGACATCGTCGAGGGCGACGAGCGCTTCCTGTGGGAGAGCGACGTCCACGTCGGACTGGCGGCGTGGCGGGCGCGGCGCCGCGACCTCGCCGACGTGGCCTTCACCGTGGTCGACATCGAGACCACGGGGGCCACCCCGGGCTTCTGCAAGATCACCGAGATCGGCGCCGTGCGCGTCGAGGGCGGGCGCGAGGTGGCGCGGTTCTCCGCGCTCGTCAACCCGGGCATGCCCATACCGGCGATGATCACCGGCATCACCGGCATCGACGACGAGACCGTGGCCGAGGCGCCGCCCATCGAGGTCGTGCTGCCCAAGTTCGTCGACTTCGCCGCGCACTCGGTGCTGGTGGCGCACAACGCCCCGTTCGACCTCGGGTTCCTCGACTACGAGCTCGGCAAGCAGCGCGGGCAGACGTTCCCGCGGCCCGCGCTCGACACCCTGCGCCTGGCGCGCAAGCTCTGCCCGCAGCAGCGCTGCTCGCTCAGCGCCCTCTCCTACCGCTTCGACACCAGGGTCAAGCCGGTGCACCGGGCCCTGCACGACGCGCAGGCCACGGCCGAGCTGCTGCTGCTGTTCCTCTCGTGGCTGGAGGAGCAGGGCATGCACACGCTCGAGGAGGTCGCGCGCTTCTGCGAGCCCGGCACGCGGCGCAACTACCACAAGATCGCGCTCACGGAGAAGGTCCCGACCACGTCCGGCGTGTACGTCATGCGCGACGCCAAGGGGGCGCCGCTCTACATCGGCAAGGCCGAGAAC
>JBLMXT010000182.1:0-4215 GCA_050257915.1 Deltaproteobacteria bacterium | reverse complement strand
GGCCGGGCGCCCCCCCCCCGGCCGTCAGACACGCATCCGGCGAGGAGGGTCCATGGAGGCCGAGTACGCGACCATCATCTACGAGAAGTCCGGCGCCGTCGCGTGGATCACTCTCAACCGGCCGGAGAAGCGCAACGCGCAGAGCGACGAGCTCCGCACCGAGATGGCGCTGGCGCTCGAGAGAGCGGGTCTCGACCCGGACGTGTATGTGGTGGTCATCACCGGCGCCGGCGACCAGGCGTTCAGCGCCGGCGCCGACATCGACGAGTTCCCTACGCGGCAGCTGGTGGACGGCGTGGCAAACAAGGCGCGCCGCCGTCCTCACGAGACCATCCGGGTGCTGCCCAAGCCGGTCGTCGCCATGGTGAACGGACTCGCCCTCGGCGGCGGATGCGAGCTCGTGCTCGCCGCCGACCTCGCCGTCGCCGCCGACACGGCCAGGTTCGGCCAGCCGGAGATCCGCGTCGGCGTCATCCCGGGCTGCGGCGGCACGCAGGTCCTGCCGCGGCTCATGGGCGAGAAGCGGGCCAAGGAGTTCATCTTCAGCGGCCGCATGATGGATGCCGACGAGGCGCTGGGCTACGGCATCGTCAACAAGGTCGTTCCGTTCGCCGAGCTCCGCGAGGCCACCGAGAAGATGGTGAGCGACCTGCTGCGCAACAGCCCGGCCATCCTCAAGATCGCCAAGATGGCCGTCAACAAGTCGCTCGATCTGCCGCTCACCGTGGGCATGGACTACGAGCGCGAGCTTTTCGCCATGTGTTTCGGCACCGACGACCAGAAGGAGGGCGCACGAGCCTTCTTCGAAAAGCGGAAGCCTGACTATTCGGGCAGGTAGACTGCACGCACCGCACGACTCGACGACGCCGGCGGACGCCGGCGCGAGTCGCTGACCACAGGGAGAACCGCGATGGCGAAGGACGGCCCCGCGAGGGCGCCGCGCATGGGAGCGCAAGCCGCCGGCCCGCGGCGGCGCGCCGGCGGCGACTCCCGCACGGTCCGCACGCTCGCCACCGGGATGGCCATGCTGGGGATGTTCGACGCGGAGCATCGCCAGTGGGGCCTCGACGAGATGGTCGGCCGTCTCGGCGTGTCGCGGATGACCGCGTACCGCATGGCGCGCACGCTCCAAGATACTGGACACCTCGTCCACGACGCGGTGACCGGCAGGTATCGCCTGGGGCCGGCCATGCTGGCCGGCATCTACCTCGCCGAGGGGTTCGCCCCGCTCGCGGACATCGCCCGCCCGTATCTCGAGGCGCTCGTGAGGGAGACCGGGGAGCTGGCCGCGCTCGCGATCGAGCTCGACGGTGTCGCCGTCTGTGCGGACCTGGTGGCGTCGTCGCGGCCGTTCGTGCCCGAGATCGCCGTGGGTCGCGTCATCGGCGACACGGCCAATGCGCACGGCAAGATGTTCGCCGCCATGAAGCCGGATGCGGAGCGCGGCCGCATCGCGAAGCGGCCGCACCGCCGGCTCACGCGGTTCACCATCGTCGACCCCACGGCGCTGGCCGCCGAGTTCGAGAAGATCCGCGCCGAGGGGCTGGCCTTCGACTGCGAGGAGCATGACCTCGGCACGTGCGCGGTCGTCGCGCCGGTGCGCGACCAGACGGGGGAGATCATCGCGACCATCGGCGTCGTCGTCCCGACCGGCCGCTTCGGTCCGGACGCCAGGACCGCCTGCGCCGGCGCCGTAGCGGCCGCTGCCCGGTCGCTCTCCGAATACTGCGGCTACGCGTGTCCGGAGCAGGCGCTCGAGGGCTCGGCCTGACCCTCGCCACGGCCGCCTCGCGCACCGTCCGCCGCCGCAGCCCGCGTAGTCTCCTTGTCATCATGTGATATTGCAGTATCATGTAGCGACGCCGCCTGGCGAACGGATCGGTCGCAGACTCGATGTGATTGAGGTGACGCCCATGAACGCTGAAGCACTCGAAGCACAACTGATGGAGTTGTCCTGGCCGGATGCGCCCAGCATGGTGACCGAGGCGCCGGGTCCCAAGGTGCTTGCGCTGATGGAGGAATCGGCCAGGTACGAGTCCTTCACCCGCGGCGGCGGGGGCTTCCCGGTCATCCTCGAGCAGGGCAAGGGCGTGACCGTCAAGGACGCCGACGGCAACATGTACATCGACATGGCCGCCGGTGTGGCCGTCAACGCCGTCGGGCGCAACCACCCCAAGGTGCTCGCGGCCATCCGGCGCCAGTGCGACGTCATCATGCACACCACGGACATCACCAACCCCAAGCGCATCGAGCTCGCCAGGAAGGTCTCCGGCATCATGCCCGACGGCCTCGCCGGGAACTGCCACACCGCCGTCTACCAGGCCGGCAGCGACGCCGTCGAGACGGCGATCAAGTTCGCTCGCGCCTACACCGGCCGCTCCCAGCTGATCGCCTTCCACGGCGCCTATCACGGCGTCTGGTGCGGCACCGCGGCCATGACCACGTCCTACAACTACCGTCACGGCTGGGGCCCGCTGATCGCCGGCGTCCAGCACCTGCCGTACGCCTACTGCTACCGCTGCCCCTTCGGCAAGGAGTATCCGGGCTGCGATCTCCAGTGCGGCAAGTACGTGGACGACATCCTCAACGGCCCGTACACCGGCGCCGACGACGTCGCCGCCGTGGTCATCGAGTCGCAGCAGGGGGAGGGCGGCTACATCGCACCGCCGCCGGAGTTCCTGGAGATGATCAAAGCGGCCTGTGAGAAGAACGGCTGCCTGTACGTCGCCGACGAGGTGCAGTCCGGCGCCGGTCGCACCGGCAAGATGTGGGCCATCCAGCACTCCAAGGTCGTGCCCGACATGCTCACGTGGGGCAAGGGCATGGGCGGCGACATGCCCATGGCCGGTGTCACCTATCGCTCCGAGATGGAAGAGGCGCTGCGTGAGGGCTCGCAGCCGAGCACCTTCGCCGGGAACGCGATGGGCTGCGAGGTCGCGATGACGAACATCGACATCCTCACCGACCCGGAGACGGACCTCATCGGCCGCGCCGCGACGCTGGGCGAGGAGATCAAGGGCATGTTCATCGACGCCATGCCGAACGTGCCCGTCATCGGTGACGTGCGCGGCAACGGCCTCATGGTCGGCATCGAGGTGGTCGAGGACCGCGCCACCAAGGAGCCGCTGGCCGGCGAGAAGGTCGGCGAGATCGCCTTCAAGCTGCTCAACAGCGGCATCCTCATGACGCCCTGTGGACGGCACGCCAACGTGTTCCGCTTCATGCCGCCGCTCACCGTGCCGCGCGACTACGCGGTGAAGGCCACGGAGATCATGATCGACATCCTCAAGGGGTACTGACTCCGAAGCGCGTCTCAGAGAGCGTGATCTGAGCAGGAGGCTCCTCATGGTCGACGAGGCTCTGCGGTTCATTCAGGTGGGAGAACTTGTCAAGGGCATCAGCGAGGGCGCCCTGCCGGCTGATGACGCGCTCGCCGGCAGGTCCCTGAGCCTCCACGCCGAGGATGCGACCGTCACGGCGCTGTCGTTCGCGGAGGGCGGCCGGCTCGCCTGGGAGGTGACCGCCGGGCCGGGCGCGGGCGACAGGGGCGAGGAGACCTGCCGCATCACGCGTCCTCGGGCGGATGTGGCCGTCGTCGACTACGTCGCCAGCACCCGGCGAGCCACGGCCGTGACCATCGTCCTCGACCTGGCGCGGAGCGCGGCGACCACCGTCGTCGGCACTCTGCCGACGGCCGACCAGGCCGCGCGCGGGGCGTTCGCACTGGCGACGGAGGGGGAGGAGCTCACGCTGGTCGCTGCGAGGATCGTCCCGGCCGTCATCGACGGACCGTTCGTGCCGGGGGCGCATCCGCACGAGCCCACGGACGAGCTCGTGGGCAAGCGGGTGCAGTACGTCTACAGCCGGACCGAGGCGTACGAGCACATCTACCTCAACCAGGACCTCTACACGTGGCAGTGCTTGCGGGGAGCGGAGCAGGGACTGGCAGACACCGACCGCTGTCATCACCGCGAGATCGGCGAGAAGCTCTACCTCTTCGTGTGGCGGGAGAAGGTCATCCCGACACTCGGCGTGGTTCTGGTCGACTGGAAGGCCCGGCGCTCCAACGGCAAGCTGTTCGGCTACGAGGGCAGCGACTTCGGAGCCCTTTGCACGACGCCCATCTCCTCCCGGGCGGTACTGCTCAACGTCACGACCTATGCGTGACCTGCGGGCTCCTCTCGAGCGTTGGCGCGGCGGCCGGGTCTTGACCCG
>JBLMXT010000181.1:0-6425 GCA_050257915.1 Deltaproteobacteria bacterium | reverse complement strand
AAGGTGCCCGACGACCAGTTGCGCGTGGGCATCACGCCGGCGTCGCTCATGACTTGCGCGAGGACCGGCGTGCCCTCCTCGTTGGCCCAGAGATTGTCCTCGGTGAGCACGTAGTCGTTGTGGATGCGGTACATGTCGTCGAGGAACGCCTTGGCGTCACCGACGGTGACCGTCCCCGTGCCGCGCACGGCGATGGCCTTGAGCTTCTTGTGACCCCAGAGGGCGCCGTGACCGCCACGTCCGGCTTTGTGGTACTGGTCGGTGGAGATGCAGGCCCAGAGGATCTCCTTCTCGCCGCCCGGGCCGATGGACAGCGTCTTGGCGTCGGGGTCGAAGTCCCGGCGCATGGCCTCCTCGATCTGCGACGTCTGCAAGCCCCAGTACGTGGGCGCGGCGGGCACGAAGGAGACGACGTCGTCCTTGATGGTGACGACGACCGGCTCGGGAGACTCGCCGGTGACGATGATCGCGTCGTAGCCGGCGAACTTGAGCTCGGGGGCGAACGAGCCGCCGACGTAGCTGTCGTTGAGGATGCCGGTCTGCGGGCTCTTGCAGCCCACGACGAGTCGCGAGGCGGTGCTGACGTTGGTGCCGGCGAACGGCCCGGTCATGAGGATGACGGGGTTCTCAGCCGCCCACGGGTCGATCCCGGGCGGGACCTCGGCCCACATGTAGCGCAGCAGCAGTCCCTTGCCGCCGATGTACTTCTCCGCCCACTCCATGTTGAGCGGCTCGACCGCGGAGGTACCCGCGCTCAGGTCCAGCCTGAGCACCTTGCCCTGGTAGAAGTCCAATGCGTCCTCCTGAAGACGTGCGATGGGATCGCCACGGTTCCCCCCCGGCAGCCCGCTCGCGGCTCCGGCGGCGGGCCAAGGAGAACGTGGGAGTACAGGCTCCGTCATTCTAGCCGACCCGGTACCGCCGCGGCAACGCCAAGAAACGCGGCGAATGCAGGGCAAAACGTAGCCGAAACGGGCGGCCGCTTGGCCATTCTGGCACGCGGCTGCACCGGCTCGCGTGGGGTGTGCCTGCGCCGCACCCCACGGCGACAGGACTCACGCCGGGTGTTCGTGCCCGGGGGCTTCCGGCAGGTTCTTGATGTTCTCCGCCTGCAGCCACTTGGCGTAGTTGTCGTTCATCGCGTCCACGAGCTCCTTCATGAAGCGCGTGGAGAGATTGACGCGGCTGACGACGACGCCGTTGAGCTCACCGGGCTCCTCGCTCTCGTGGTCGAGGCGCACGAAGGTGATCGAGAACTCGTAGTCGGAGTGGCTGACGTTGGCGAAGTTGGCGTACACGCCGGCCATCATCTCCGGCGTGGCGTGCAGGTTGATGTGGCGTTCGTCCTCGTCCATGTGACGAGCCTCCTTGCCTCAGCCGGTGATGCGGCGGGCGATGGCGGCGGCCATGCCGGTGGTGCCGGCCGAGCCGCCGAGGTCGTAGGTGACGTCCTTGCCTTCGGCGATCACCGCGGCGATCGCGGCCTCCATCGCCTTCGCGGCCGCGTCCTCGCCGAGGTGGTCGAGAAGCAGGACGCCGGAGCGCAGCAGCGCAGTGGGGTTCACCTTGTCCTGCCCCGCGTACTTGGGGGCGCTGCCGTGGACCGGCTCGAACACGGCGGCGGCGTCGCCGATGTTGGCCCCGGGCGCGACGCCGAGCCCGCCGATGAGCCCGGCGCACAGGTCGCTCACGATGTCGCCGTAGAGGTTCGGCAGCACGAGCACGTCGTACAGCTCCGGCTTCTGCACCAGCTGCATGCACATGTTGTCGACGATGCGGTCCTCGAACTCGATGTCCGGGTACGACTCGGCCACCTCTGCGCAGACGCGCAGGAACAGCCCGTCCGTGCACTTCATGATGTTGGCCTTGTGCACGGCGGTGACCTTGCGGCGGCCGTGGCGGCGCGCGTACTCGAAGGCGAAGCGCGCGATGCGCTCCGTGCCGTGGCGCGTGATGATCTTGATGCTCTCGGCGGCGTCGGGAGTGACCATGTGCTCGATGCCGGCGTAGAGGTCCTCGGTGTTCTCGCGCACGACGACGAGGTCGATGTCGTCGAAGCGGGTGCGCACGCCCTTCATCGTCTTGGACGGACGCAGGCAGGCGTACAGGTCGAGCTCCTTGCGCAGCGCCACGTTGACGCTGCGGAAGCCCTTGCCCACCGGGGTCGTGATCGGCCCCTTGATCGCCACCCTGGTGCGGCGGATCGAGTCGAGCACGTGCTGCGGGAGCGGCGTGCCGTACTCCTCCATCACGCCGAGGCCCGCGTCGTGCACCTCCCAGACGATGGGCACCCCGGTCGCGGCGATCACCGTCTCGAGCGCGGCGGCCAGCTCGGGACCCGTGCCGTCGCCGGGGATCAGGGTGACGTGGTAGGTCATGTCTCGGACCCCCCGGGCAGCGCGAAGCCGCCGTGCTTCTTGACGTGGGCGACGAGGCCCCCGTCGTCGAGGATGGTCACCATCACCGGCGGGAGCGGGACGAAGGGGATGACGGCGCCGGTGGTGAGGTCCCTCACCTCACCGGCGCCCAGGTCGATCTCGAGCTCGTCCTGCTCGCCGATGCCGCTGGTGTCGCACTGCAGCACCGGCAGGCCGACGTTGATGGCGTTGCGGAAGAAGATGCGCGCGAAGCTCTGCGCCAGCACCGCGCCGACGCCGGCGATCTTGATGATGCGCGGCGCGTGCTCGCGGCTCGAGCCGAGGCCGAAGTTGCGCCCGCCCACGACGAAGTCGCCCGGGCGCATCTCGCCGGCGAACTCCGGCCGCGCGTCCTCGAGCACGTGCTTGGCGAGCTCCGGCATGTTGGTGCGCAGGTGGAACAGACGGCCGGGCGCGATGTGGTCGGTGCTGATGTCGTCGCCGAACAGCCAGGCCCGGCCACGCGGCAGCTCGACGCGGAGCGGTGGCCCTCCGTTCACGTGACCCATTCCTCCTCCGCGATGACCACCGTGTTCATCGCGAGGCCCGGCTCGCGCGCCCGCTGCGGATCGCGCTCCGGGATCGCCTCGACCACGTCCATTCCTTCGATCACACGGCCGAAGACCGTGTGCCTGCCGTCGAGGTGCGGCGTGGCCGTGTAGGTGATGAAGAACTGCGACCCGTTGGTGCCGGGCCCGGCGTTGGCCATGGAGAGGATGCCGGGCCCGTCGTGCTTGAGCGCCGCGTGGAACTCGTCGGCGAACTTGTACCCCGGACCGCCGCTGCCGCTGCCGGTCGGGTCGCCGCCCTGGGCCATGAACCCCTTGATGACGCGGTGGAACGTGACGCCGTCGTAGTAGCCCTCGCGGGCGAGGAACACGAAGTTGTTGACGGTGCGTGGCGCCTTGTCGGCGAACAGCTCGATGACGATGTCGCCGTTGTCGGTGCCGATCGTCGCCGTGTAGCGCTTGCTGGGGTCGATGACCATCTCCGGCGGCGCGCTGTACTGCTTGCTCACGGCGTCCTCCTTTCTAGAGAAGCTCGCGTGGATCGGTGATCTCGCCGGCCACGGCCGAGGCGGCCGCGGTGGCCGGCGAGCCCAGATAGATGAAGGCCTCAGGGTTGCCCATGCGCCCGTGGAAGTTGCGGTTGGCCGTGCTGATGCAGACGTCGCCGTCGGCGAGGATGCCGTCGTGGATGCCGACGCAGGCGCCGCAGCCGGGGTTGGTGATCACGGCGCCGGCGTCCCAGAAGACGTCGAACAGGCCCTCCGCCGCCGCCGCGCGGGCGGTGGCCCGCGAGGCCGGCGTCACGATGAGCCGCGTGCCCGGGGCGCGGCGGCGCCCGCGCAGGATGCGCGCCGCCGAGCGCAGGTCCTCGAGGCGGCCGTTGGTGCAGGTGCCGATGAACACCTGGTCCACCTTCGTGCCGGTCAGCTCCGCCGCCGTCGCGATGTTGTCCACCGTGTGCGGCTTGGCCACGATCGGCACGATGGTCGCCAGGTCGAGCGTCACGACGCGCTCGTAGGCCGCGCCCGGGTCGGCCGCGAGTGGCCGCCAGGCCTCCTCGCGGCCCTGCGCCGCCAGGTACGCGCGCGTCGTCTCGTCGCTCGGCATGAGCCCGCACTTGGCGCCGGCCTCCACCGACATGTTGCTCAGCGTCAGGCGGCCGGGCATGGGCATCGCGTCGATGCCCGGCCCGCCGAACTCGAGCGCCTTGTAGGTGGCGCCGTCGGCACCGAGCTGCCCGATCAGCGTCAGCATCAGGTCCTTGGCCTCGACGCCGTCGGCGAACGCACCGCCGATCTCGATGCGGAACGTCTCGGGCACGCGCAGCCACGTCTTGCCGCTGGCCATGCCCACGGCGACGTCGGTGCTGCCCATGCCGGTGGCGAAGGCGCCGAGCGCGCCGGCCATGCAGGTGTGCGAGTCGGCGCCGATGACGAGGTCGCCGGGCTTGGCATAGCTCTCGGCGACCCGCTGGTGGCACACGCCCATCTCGACGTCGCTCAGGGTCGCGCCTGATTCCGCGCAGAACGCCCTGATGATCTTCTGCGCGTTGGCCAGCTCGCTGCGCGGCGCCGGCGCCGCGTGGTCGATGAAGAACACGCACTCCGGCGCC
The DNA here is from genome assembly GCA_050257915.1 of Deltaproteobacteria bacterium. Lineage (GTDB taxonomy): Bacteria > Actinomycetota > Thermoleophilia > UBA2241 > UBA2241 > CAIXSE01. The sequence goes on along the minus strand of JBLMXT010000181.1, from coordinate 1,887 downwards.
TTGACGCGCTCCGCGCCCAGCTCCTGGAGCTGCTGGATGGCGAGCGGTCCGGTGCCGTCCTGGGCGACGGCGACGTCGACGTCGCAGACGACGATCTGGCCGGGCACGACGGAGTCGAGCCCGGCGTGCGCGGCGAGCAGCTTCTCCGCGAGCGTCGCCGGACCGAGCGGTGCGGCTCCGGCGCCCCGCTCGACGGCCTGCCTTCGGAGGCCGTTCACTGCACCGCTCCGGGGGCGGGGACGGCGCTGCCGGCCTCGGCGTCGCCCTTGTGGTTCCCCATCGGCACGGCGTCGCCCAGCCGGCCGAGGTAGTCCTGGTAGATGTACATGAGCTCCTTGTCGAACAGCGCCCGCTTGAGCTCGACGGCGGTCTTGCGCACGAGCTCGAGCACGCCGTTGCAGTCCTCCGGCGTGAGCTCGAGACCGAACTCCTGGAACTTGCGGTAGATGGTGCGCGAGCCGGAGTGCTTGCCGACCACGATCTGGCGTTCGAGGCCGACGTCCTCGGGCGCGAACGCCTCGTAGTTGAGCGGGTTCTTGATCACGCCGTCGGCGTGGATGCCGCTCTCGTGCGCGAACACGTTGGTGCCCACGATGCTCTTCCAGGCGGGGATGGTCCGCGCCGAGGCGGCGGCGACGTACTCGCTGAGCTCGCGGAACCGGCTGGTGTGCAGGCCCACGTCCACCTTGCCGAGGTACTTGAGCGCCATCACGACCTCCTCGAGCGCCGCGTTGCCGGCGCGCTCGCCGAGCCCGTTGACGGTCGTGTTGACGTAGGTGGCCCCCGCCTTGATGCCGGCCAGGGCGTTGGCCGTCGCCATGCCGAAGTCGTCGTGCGTGTGCATCTCGATGTCGAGCCCGCCCTCCTTCTTGAGGAACGAGATCACGTTGAAGGTGTCGAACGGATCGAGGATGCCGAGGGTATCGCAGAAGCGCAGGCGGTCGGCGCCCTCCTCCCTGGCCGCCTGGCCGAAGCGCAGCAGGAACTCGAGGTCGGCGCGCGAGGCGTCCTCGGCGTTGACCGAGACGTAGAGGTTCTTGTCCTTGGCGAACGCCACGCACTCACGGATCTGGTCGAGCACCCACTGGCGACTCTTGGCCAGCTTGTGCTCGATGTGGATGTCGCTGGCCGACATGCTGATGGCCACCGCGTCGACGCCGCAGTCCAGCGAGTGGCGGATGTCGTCCACCACGGCGCGGTTCCAGGCGAGGATCGACGTGTCGAGGCCGAGCTCGACGATCTCCGTGATCGTCCTCTTCTCGTCGCCCCCCATGGCCGGGATGCCGACCTCGATCTGGTGCACGCCCACCTCGTCGAGCAGCTTGGCGATGCGCATCTTCTCGTGATTGCTGAACACGACGCCGGCGGTCTGCTCGCCGTCGCGCAGGGTGGTGTCGTCGATGCGCACGGCCGGCTCGGCCGGGCGGGCCCGCGGAGCGATGACGAAGCTGGAGAGATCGCTGGTCATGTTCACCTACCTCAGGGGACGGATGTGGTCGGACTCGGAGCGGTCACGCGTCGAGGGCGCGCCGGAGCAGGTCGTTCACGACCTGCGGGTTGGCGCGCCCGCCGCTGGCCTTCATCACCTGGCCGACGAAGAAGCCGATGACCTGCTGCTTGCCGCCGCGGTACTGCGCGACCTGGGCGGGGTTGGCGGCGACGACCTCGGCGACGACGGCCGCGAGCTCGGAGGTGTCGCTGATCTGGCCGAGGCCGTGCTTCTCGACGATGGCCTCGGGCTCAGCGCGCTCCTCGATCATGAGCGCGAAGACCTCCTTGGCGGCGCTCGTCGAGATGGCGCCGTCGGCGACGAGCCGGACCAGCCGCGAGAGCCGGTCGGCGGTCACGTGGCCGTGGCCGGCTTCGAGGCCGGCGGCGTTGAGATGG
>JBLMXT010000180.1:0-5709 GCA_050257915.1 Deltaproteobacteria bacterium | reverse complement strand
GGAGGTCGGCGACCTCTTCGAAAGCGGTGAGGTCTTCCTCCCCGAGCTGATGATGAGCGCCGACGCCATGGCCGGCGCCACCGAGGTCACCAACGCCGCCCTCGAGGGCGAGGCCGCCGAGGCCAAGGGCGTCATGGTCATCGGCACCGTCCAGGGCGATGTGCACGACATCGGCAAGGCGATCGTCATCGCCTACCTCAAGGCCAACGGCTACGAGGTCACCGACCTCGGCCGCGACGTCTCCGCCGACAGCTTCATCGACAAGGCCAAGGAACTGAACGCCGACGTCATCGGCATGAGCGCCCTGCTCACCACCACCAGGGAGGAGCAGAAGAAGGTCATCAAGCGCGTCAAGGACGAGGGCCTGCCCTTCAAGACCGTCGTCGGCGGCGCCCCCTGCACGCAGCGCTGGGCCGACCAGATCGGCGCCGACGCCTACGCCGAGGACGCCAACGACGGCGTCAAGAAGATCGACGCGCTGCTGGGCAAGTAAGCAGGACGCGCCTGCAGCAGCTGCAGTTCGAGGGGCGGGCCGGTCGGCCCGCCCCTCGCGCGTACGGCGCCGTCGAGCCCGCCACCGGGCGCGACGCGTCGTCGCCGAGGCTAGAGATTGAGGCGCACGCCGTCGACGTAGCTCAGGCTGCGGCCGGCGCGCTCGATGTTGGGGTAGCCCTCGCGCGCCATGATGAGTCGCTCGAGGCCGAAGCCGAGTCCGACCCAGGGGTCGACGATGCCCCAGTTGCCGTCGAGGGGGTGAGGGCCGAGGCCGGCGGAGCAGACCTCGGCCCCGTTCACGAGCACGTCCACCATCTCCCCGTACACCTCGGACTCGGTGACCTCGAGCTCGTAGTGGCTCACCCCGGCCGTGCGCATGACGAGCGAGGCGAGCTCGCCGAGTCGTGCGCGGCCCTCCTTCTCCGGGCGCCCGAGCTCCACCAGGTTGAGCATCGTGAACTCGTTGAGGTGGCTCGCGCCCTTGCTGTCGCGGCGGAAGCACGGGCCGATCTCGAAGATGCCGAACGGCTTGCTCCAGTGACGGTCGAGGCGCCGCAACAGGGTGTACAGGTTCGGCGCCAGCATCGGCCGCAGACAGCGCCCGTCCTCGAGCCAGAACACCTGCTCGCGCAGGGGGTGGCCGTGCTCGATGCCCATCTTGCGCAGCGCGTCGGAGGCGATGAGCAGCGGGGTGACGACGCGCACGAACCCTGCGCCGGTGAGCGCGTCGCCGAGGTCACGCTCGAGCTCGACGAGCTGCGGCGCGCGCCTGCCGTCCCGCAGCTCCCGCAGGCGCCGGCGGCCGTCGCGCACCAGCTCGCGCTCGCGGGCCTTGAAGGCGGCGTCGCGCGCCGGGGCGTCGGCGAAGAGCTCGTCGAGCACCAGGGGGTTCGCGCCGAGCTCGCGCAGGCGCTGCGACTGCGTCGCCGTGAGGCGGACGCGGAGGACGTCGGCCTCGTCGGGCGTCACGACGCCTCCTCGCCCTCGAGCGGGACGCGCGCGAGGTAGTCCGCGAGGCCGCCGGCCAGCGCGCGCGCGAGCCTCTCGACGTGCTCCGGTCGCCGGGCGAGCGTCTCGTCCTCGGGGCTGGTGAGGAAGAGCGGCTCGACCAGCAGGGCGATGCCGCGCGCCTCCCGCAGGAGCGCGTAGTTGCGCCCGAAGCGGCCGATCCAGGGCACGCCGGCCGCCTGAAGGCGGGCGCCGATGGACCCCGCGAGGCGGCGCCCGTGCTCCGAGTAGTAGTGGCTGCGCTGGAAGTAGTAGACGGCGGCGCCGCGAGCCGCAGGGGAGGCGGCGCCGTTGCAGTGCAGGGAGAGGAAGAAGTCGGAGGCCGCGCCGTTGGCGGCGTCGGCGCGCGCGTAGAGGGGGACGCGCTCGTCGTCCTCCCGCGTCATCTGGACGCGGCAGCCCTCCGCGCGCAGCAGCTCGGCCAGCCGGCGGCCCAGGGCGAGCGTGACGTCCTTCTCGGCCAGGCCCCGCGCCGAGACGGCGCCGCTGTCGGCGCCGCCGTGCCCCGGATCGATGGTCACGGACTGGCCGGTGAGGCCGCGGGCGGCGAGGTAGCCGCGGTCGCGCTCGGGGATCTTCTTGCCCTCGCGCCCCGACTCCGCCTTGCGCACGGCCTCGAGCTTTCTGAGCGTGCTCTCGCCGACGATGCCGTCCACGGGGAGCCCGGCGTTGCGCTGGAAGTCCAGCACGGCGCGCTCGACCTCGTCGTCGTGCACGCCGCGCTCCGGCCCGGCGTTGAACCCCAGCAGGTTGAGCTTGACCTGGAGCCGCAGGACGTCGTCACCGCGGAAGGGAGGCTCGCGCAGGTACAGCAGCCGGTCGCCGAGCGCGTAGCCCGACTCCACGAGCTCGCGCCAGGTGTTGGCGCCGACGCGCCCGTCGGCGAGCAGGCCGCGCTCCTGCTGGAACGAGAGCACCGCGGCCTCGGTGTGCGGCCCGAAGAAGCCGTCCACGCCCTCCCTGCCCAGCTCGAAGCCCTGCCCGAGCAGACGGGTCTGGACGTCGAGGACTTCTTTGCCGCGGTCGCCGCGGGAGAGGTCGCGCACCGGTCGCTCCTGGTCGCTTCGGGGGGACCCGTCGGGCCCCCGATTCTATACGAAGGACCGCCGAAGGCCCGTCATCCGGCGGTGCGCCGCGGGGGGCAGCAGTCGCTCACACGCCCATGCCCGAGCGCACGCCGGCCGCGATGAGGATGAGCACGCCGACGCCGATGACGATGCGGTAGACGACGAACAGGTTGAAGTTGTGGCGCTTGAGATAGGCGAGCGTGAACCAGATGGCGGCGATGCCGCTCAGCGCCGCCGCGACCATGCCGACGACGAACGGCGTCGCGGTGCCGGCGGGCAGGCCGTCTCTGGCCACTTCCAATCCCTTGAACGCGGCCGCGCCGCCGATGACCGGGATGCTCATGAGGAAGGAGTAGCGCGCGGCCGACTCCCTGTCGAGGCGCACGAGCAGGCCGGTCATCATCGTGATGCCGGAGCGCGAGACCCCGGGGAGGAGGGCCAGCGACTGGGCGGCGCCGATGAGCAGGGCGTCCAGCCAGGTGAGCGTCTCGAGGTCGCGGTCGAGCCTGGCGACGTGGTCCACCAGGTACATGAAGCCGGCGAAGACGATCATCGCGACGCCGATCATCCACGGCTTGCCCAGGGTGTTGGTGATGAAGTCCTCGAACAGCACGCCCACGAGCGCCGCGGGGATCGTGCTGACGATGAGCAGCCACGCGAGGCGGCCCTCCGGCTCGGCGAGGCTGCGCCTGGAGATGCTGCGCACCCAGGCGCCGACCAGCCGCACGATCTCGCGGCGAAAGTACAGCACGACGGCGACGAAGGTGCCCAGGTGCAGGGCGACGTCGAAGGTCTTGTTGAGGTCGGGGTTCTCGAGCAGGAAGTGCCAGTTGAACAGCCACGGGACCAGCAGCAGGTGGCCGGAGCTGGAGATGGGCAGGAACTCGGTGAGGCCCTGGACGATGCCGAGGATGATCGCCTGTAGGATCGTCATGGGGTCTTCTCCGCGGGTCGGGGGTTTGTTGCCGCAGGGAGTTTAGCGCACGGTATACCTGTGTGGTGACCGGAGCGGTCGGCCGAGGGTGATCACCAGCGAATGAGGAGGGGCGGATGGCACGCAGCGCACCGGTGAGCGTGGAGTGGAGGCGCGAGGGGCTGCTCTTCGAGGCGACCACGGCGCACGGGACGATCGCCCTGGCGTCGGCGCTCGACGAGCCGGGCAATGGGGCGACGCCGATGGAGACGCTGGCGACCGCCCTCGGCGCCTGCACCGCCATGGACGTCGCCTCCATCCTGGTCAAGATGCGCCAGCCCCTGGAAGGATTCCGCGTCGAGGTGAGCGGGGAGCGGGCGGAGGAACATCCCAAGAGGTTCCTCTCGCTCGAGGTGGTCTACCACCTCAAGGGCGACCTGGACGAGCGCAAGGTGGAACGCGCCATCGGGCTGTCCGAGGAGCGCTACTGCTCCGTGGCGGCGACGCTCAAGCCGGCGGTGCCCATCACCTCGAGGTACGTCGTCGAGCGCTGACCCGGTTTGCACTTCACGCACCGTGTTTACAGGAGAAGTGGCCGAGGATAGTATCGGTCGGACCACTCGAGCTGAGGGGAAGGTGCGTGGACCGCGATCACGAGCTGTCGGCCGTGCTGGCCGACGACACCCGCTACCACATCTACCGCTGGATCGCCGAACGTCCGGGGACGGACGTCACCGTGGCCGACGTCTCCGCCGAGTTCGGCCTGCACCCCAACGTCGCCCGCATGCACCTCGCCAAGCTCGAGCAGGCGGGCTTTCTCGCCACCGGGTTCCGCCGGGCGGCCGGGGGCGGCCGGCCGGCGAAGCTCTACCGGCTGAGCGACAAGGTCGTCACCTTCGGGTTCCCGCCGCGCCGCTACGAGTTGCTCTCGCGCCTCGCGCTCGACGCGCTCGCCGCCGGCGGCACGCGCGACGACGCGCTGCGCGTGTGCCGCGAGGCCGGCGCGGCGGAGGGCAGGCGCGCGCTCGCCGGCGACGCGGAGCCGCCGCGCGACAAGGTGGCCGTCGCCGGTCTGGTGACCACCATCGCCGAGGAGCAGGGCCTGCTCCCCGAGGTGGACTGGCAGGACGGCACGCTCAGCATCGTGGTCAACAACTGCAGTTTCCGCGAGCTCTCGGGCGCCGACCCCGACCTCGTCTGCGCCATGCACCGCGCGTTCCTCGAGGGCATCCTCCAGGTGTCGACCGCCGGGCTCGGCCCGCTGAGGATCGACCCGGGCGACTGTCGCATCAGCTGCGGCGGCGAGCGCTGCGAGCTCCTCTGCTCCTTCGCCGCGGGCGAGGAGTGAGAGAACCGCGCAGGCGGGTACTGTACGGGCGCATGCGCACCCGGAGGACACCCTGACCATCGACGAAGCCATCCGCGACCTGCTCGACGTGTCGACCGACATCACGGCGGTCGCCGTCGTCGACGCCTCCGGCGGGCTGGTGGCGTGCGCGCCCGGCCCCGCCGGCGCCGGCGTCGCCGACGCCGCCGAGGCGCTCTGGAGCGCCGCACGCCGGCGCGCGGCCGCCGACGGCGACGCCGGCCTCGAGCACGTGGTCGTGCCCGCAGGTGACGCCGTCGTCGCGGTCGTGGAGGCGCACGGTCACCGCGCAGTGGCCGTCACCGGTCCGCGGCCGGCCGTGGGCCTGCTGCTCTTCGACCTGCGCACCTGTCTCGGCGACGCCTTCCCGGCCGGCGGGGAGACGCGGTGAGGGCGCGCCCCGTCGCCCTCGCGGTCCTTGCGGCCGGCGCCGTCGCCGGTCTCGTATGGTGGCGCCGCCGGACGAGCACTCCGGCGGACCCGCGCACACAGCTCGGACTGCGGGACGGCGCCGTCCGCACGCTGGACCGGTCCGATCCTTCCACCGTCGAACTCGAGACGCTGGCCGCCGGCGTCCGCGATTCCCTTACCGGAGGCGCCTGATGGACGTCGCATCCTTCGACACCGCCCTGCTGCGTGCGACCATGGAGAGGGCGCTGCGCCGGGGCGGTGACTTCGCCGAGGTGTTCGTCGAAGACCGCGAGAGCCTCGGCCTGCGGCTCGAGGACGGGCGCATCGAGCAGACCAGCGGCGGCCGGGAGACCGGCGCCGCCGTCCGCCTGCTCTCGGGCGAGCGCACCTACTACGCCTACAGCGACGCCGTCGACGAGGCGGGCCTCACGGCCGCGGCCGACGCCGTC